>JBILEX010000059.1:0-6083 GCA_044351895.1 Candidatus Planktophila sp. | reverse complement strand
TGGGCGCAGTGCGAGAAACTTGGTTATGAAAGCGCACCAGTTGAAAATTCAATTGCAATCATTGCCGCAGTGCGGGCCGGTTCACTTGATGTGATTAAACGTCTTGAAGAATCAGACCTTACTAAAGCAGGTGAGCATTCAGAGAGTGGAAAGTTCACCATTGAGAAGTGGTTAACCGGGTATACAAATCATCCAAAAGATCATGGCGATCAATTAGTTCGAGCCACAAAGGGGCAGGAGTAAATCATGAAGAAGCTATCAAATTTCATCAATGGAAAGTCAGTTGATTCAACTTCGGGCGAAACGACAACTCTGATCAATCCAGCAACTGCGCAACCCTTTGCCACTGCGCCAAAGTCCAATGCAGCAGATGTCGATCTTGCTATGAAGTCTGCTGCGGCAGCATTTGAAGGGTGGAGAGATTCAACTCCATCTGAGCGTCAACGTGCTCTGCTTAAGATTGCCGATGCTATCGAAGCCCGTGCAGATGAATTTGTTGCTACTGAATCCGAAAACTGCGGAAAGCCACTAGGGCTCACTGCATCGGAAGAAGTTCCTCCGATGGTCGATCAGATCCGATTCTTTGCAGGTGCTGCACGAAATCTTGAAGGTAAATCTGCCGGTGAATATATGCGCGGAATGACCTCGTTTATTCGCCGCGAACCAATCGGCGTCTGCGCCCAAGTGACTCCATGGAACTATCCAATGATGATGGCTGTCTGGAAGTGGGCGCCTGCTATCGCTGCCGGAAATACCGTTGTCCTTAAACCAAGTGATACGACACCTGCTTCGACAGTCTTAATGGCACAAGTCATGAGTGAATTCTTGCCAGAGGGTGTCATCAACGTTATTTGTGGTGAGCGCGAAACAGGGGCGTTCCTTGTAGACCATGCAACTCCAGCAATGGTTTCGATTACAGGATCAGTTCGTGCAGGTATGGAAGTTGCAGGGGCTGCAGCAAAATCACTCAAGCGAGTTCACCTAGAACTCGGAGGCAAAGCTCCGGTTGTTGTCTTTAACGATGCCGATCTACAAGGCGCAGCTGAAGGAATCGCGATCGCTGGATTCTTTAACGCTGGACAAGATTGCACCGCAGCGACTCGTGTCTTGGTACAGGCTGGGGTCTATGACGAGATGGTGAAGTTACTTGCCGACCAAGCAACAAACCAGATTGCGATGGGAATGCCAGATACAGATGTCCTTGTTGGACCCGTCAATAACGCTTCACAATTTGCAAGAGTGAACGGATTTATCGAGCGCGTCCCATCACATGCTCGAGTCGTAGCTGGGGCAACTCCAAATACTCTCGGTGGCTACTTCATCGCACCCACGGTTATTGCAGATCTCAAGCAGAGCGATGAGTTAATCCAGAGCGAGATCTTTGGACCTGTCATCACGATCCAGAAGTTTGAAACAGAGGCGGAAGCGATCGCCATGGCCAACGGAGTCGAGTACGGCTTGGCATCTTCAATCTGGACCAAGGACCATGGTCGTGCGATGCGCCTGGCCAAGGCCTTTGACTTCGGCTGCGTCTGGATTAACACTCATATTCCTTTGGTGGCAGAGATGCCTCACGGTGGATACAAGCGCTCGGGCTACGGCAAGGATCTCTCCAGCTACGGATTTGAGGATTACACCCGCATCAAGCACGTCATGAGCAACCTCAACGCCTGAAGTTAGCAATAAATTTCACATGAAATTACCTCAAATTAGTTTGGCCATGGGGGCCTCACGGCTCCATAATGAGCCCTGCACAACCGTCCCTTGTTCCGGAAAATAAAAAGGAGCCCATCATCATGGCTAATTCACCTAAGAAACCTCTATCAGCAGAAGCAAGTGCAATTCTAAATTCTAAATTTTCTCGCCGTGCACTTGTTGCCGGTGCAGGCGCACTAGGTGGAGCAGCGCTGCTGACTTCATGTGGATCAGGTGGCGATGAAGCCGCATCAGCAGGTTCTGTACGTTGGGGTAACTGGCCTCTCTATCTCGATTACGATGACAAGACTCAGGAGTATCCAACCCTTGTTGCATTTACCGCGGCAACTGGAATTGCAGCTGAGTACTTTGAAGATTACAACGATAACGATGAGTTCTTCGGAAAAGTTCAGGCTCAACTAAAACTTAAGCAAGATATCGGTTACGACATCGTCGCCCCAACCGATTGGATGGCAGCTCGCTGGATCCGTCTCGGCTACACACATAAATTTGATAAGGCAAACATTCCGAATGCAGGAAATATTCTTGACACACTTGCATCCCCATCATTTGACCCAATGCGTGAACAGACACTCACGTGGCAAGGAATCATGGGCGGATTTGGTTGGAACACAGAGAAGGTTCCAGGAGGGGTTCGCACACTTGATGATCTCTTCGCTCCCGCAAACAAGGGAAAGATTGTCGTTCTCTCTGAAATGCGTGACACCATTGGAATTATCTTGCGTTCACGTGGCGTAGATCTTCAGACCGTTACCGAAGATCAGTTTATGAGTGCGGTTGAATTCTTAGAACAGAAGATTTCAGATGGCTGGATTCGTGGCGTTAAGGGCAACGAATATGCCGAAGACCTCAAATCCGGTGATGCTATTGCAGTCATTGGTTGGTCCGGAGATATGTTTAGTTTGAAGAATGATTATGATGGCAAGTTTGATTTCGCAATCCCGGAATCTGGTGGAACCATTTCCGGTGATAACTTGGTGATTCCTTACACAGCAACAGCTGAGGCGAAGGCGAATGCTGAGAAGCTGATCAACTGGTATTACGATCCTGCGATTGCAGCAGAAGTTGCTGCCTCCGTTAACTACGTGACACCTGTTAAGGGTGCGCAAGCTGAGATGGAGAAATTTGCGCCAGAACTTGTTGACAATGAGTTCATCTTCCCAACTGAGAAGACAATGGCAAATCTTTCTGTCTTCCGTGCACTTACACCTGCTGAAGAAACTTCTTGGTCAGAGGCCTTCCTCAAGGCAACTATCTAAGTGGCAGATAGCGCAAACTCTGCACGCGGTGATTTAAAACTCACGCGAATTACGAAGAGTTACGGCGACTTCACTGCTGTTGATGATCTCTCATTAACCATCCCTGAAGGTTCATTCTTTGCTTTGCTTGGACCTTCAGGGTGTGGCAAGACCACCACGCTACGTATGGTGGCGGGTCTTGAAGAGCCAACGGTGGGAAGCATCCACTTAGGTTCTACCGACATCACATTCACGAAGCCGTATCAGCGCCCCATCAATACAGTTTTTCAGAACTACGCTCTCTTTCCGCATCTAACTATCTTTGAAAATATTGCCTTCGGTCTTCGCCGTCGTGGAATCAAGGATGTAGATGAGGCGGTCAACAAAGTCCTAGGTCTTGTTGAGCTTCCTCACCTAGCGCAACGTAAACCAACACAGCTCTCGGGTGGACAGCAGCAGCGCATCGCACTTGCGCGCGCAATTGTTAACCGCCCAGCACTTTTACTTCTAGATGAGCCGCTTGGAGCACTTGATCTTAAGTTGCGACGTCAGATGCAGATCGAACTTAAGTGGATTCAAAAAGAAGTCGGACTCACCTTCGTACACGTCACACACGATCAAGAAGAGGCCATGACAATGGCGGACACGATCGCGGTGATGAATGAGGGAAAGATTGAACAGATGGGGTCGCCAGCTGATCTCTATGACAATCCAGAGACGGCATTTGTTGCAAACTTCCTCGGCCAATCGAACTTAATTAAGGGCTCTCTTGTTGGAACTGATGGAGATTCATTGATTGCAGATCTCTTTGGCCAGAAGATCGCACTTCCACGCAACCGATCACACGCCGTTGATTCATCAATCCTTGCTGGAATTCGTCCGGAGAAATTCCGCATATCTCTTCTTCAGACACCGACTTCGGGCAATGTCCTGAGTGGTGGAAAAATTGAAGACGTTTCATATATCGGCGTCTCTACTCAGTATCAAGTGATGATGCCATGGGGACAAGAGCTCATGGTCTTTGAGCAGAACGATGACGGTGTTGCACCCTTCCGGATTGGTGACCCAGTAAATATTTCATGGGAGCCAATCTTTACCTTTGCTCTTCGTGGTGATGAAGATGCCGAAGCTGGCACTGAAGTGATGCCTGAAGATCTCGACGAAGAGTAATCAAAGACTCACCTTATGAAGAAGATTCGCACTCCCTATCTCCTGATATTGCCAGGATTCGCATTTCTTCTTACATTCTTTGTTTTTCCGATTTTAAGCCTTGCTCAAGTTTCAACTGCCACCCCAGTCAGCGGTGGAGACATTGATGATTTTGAACAAACTTTTAGATTTAGAAACTATCTTGAGGCTTTTCTTGATAGTAGAGAACACTTTGGGCGATCACTTATTTACGCACTTCTTGCAACACTTATAGCGCTACTAATTTCTTACCCACTCGCATACGCCCTGGCATTCAAATCTGGGAAGTATAAAAATGTGCTTCTCGTGCTTGTGGTTGCGCCATTTTTCACTTCGTTTTTACTGCGTACCGTTGCGTGGAAGCAAATTCTAGGAGAAGAGGGCTTTGTCGTGCCGACGCTCAGGAGTCTTGGATTGATTAGCGATTCAACGACTCTCACGTCAACTGCAGGAGCAGTAATTCTCGGTATGGCCTATAACTTCCTGCCCTTTATGACGCTACCCCTGTATGCATCCATTGATCGAATTGATCCTCGTACTCTTGAAGCTTCCGGTGATCTCTACGCCAATGGCTTCACTACTTTCCGCAGAGTAACGCTGCCTTTATCCATGCCAGGAGTAGTCGCGGGAACCTTGCTTACTTTCATTCCTGCCGCAGGTGATTACGTCAACGCGGAACTGTTGGGTGGCCCAAATAATTCAATGATTGGTAACGTGATTCAGTCGCGATTCCTCATTCCCGACTATCCAACGACCTCAGCCCTTTCATTCACTCTCATGGCTGCAATTCTCATAATTGTTGTGATCTATATCCGTAAAGCGGGAACGGATGAGGTCGTATGAGTTCACTTGAGAAGGAAGCAATCGTTTCGAAGCGACCATTAGGCACTTCGATATCTCGTTGGTTTGGCAAAAACCTTATCCGTGTTTATATGGCTTTAGCTTTCATTTATCTCTTTATTCCGGTCGCGTACACCATTGTCTTCTCATTTAACGATTCGGGTAAATCAAACATCACCTGGCAGGGGTTCACATTTGAAAAGTGGCTCAATCCATGCGGTGCACCGCGTGTATGTGAGGCACTCGGAAACTCAGTAAAGATTGGATTTCTCGCAACGATTTTTTCAACAATTTTGGGAACACTCATTGCCTTTGCAATCGGTCGTTATGCATTTAGAGGTCGTTCAGCATCGAACCTTCTAATCTTCCTTCCAATGGCAACGCCAGAAATTGTTCTTGGCGCTTCGATCCTCTCCCTCTTTCTTGTCTTGCAAATTAATCCAGGCTTCTGGCCGACTGTCATTGCACACGTTGTCTTCTGTGTCTCGTTCGTTGTTGTTACCGTCAAAGCGCGAATCGCATCTTTGGATCCTAGACTTGAGCAAGCAGCTATGGATCTATACGCAAATGAATTTCAAACTTTCCGCCGCGTGACACTTCCGCTAGTGGCACCAGGGATTGCAGCGGCTGCTCTCCTTGCCTTCAGTCTTTCATTCGATGATTTCATCATCACTAACTTCAACTCAGGCACTGTTACAACTTTCCCGAAGTTCGTCTATGGTGCAGCTGCCCGTGGAATCCCGGCACAGGCCAACGTAATTGCCTCAGCAGTATTTTTCTTAGCATTGGCAATTGTCATTATTGGACAAGTTGTGAGCCGTAAGCGTAAGGTTTCTTAAATGGTTAACCATGGAAATATGTACGGCCCTAGCTTTACCTTTCTTGGTATTGCACAATGCGATTTAGATGATCCAGCTAGCTTTGTGGACGCAGATGTAGTCATTGTTGGTGCACCGATAGATTCAGGAACATCACATCGTTCCGGAGCAAAGTTTGGTCCGCAGGCAATTCGTGGGGGAGATTACTTACCGCATGATGCTTCGCGCCCACATTTAGCCCTCCGAACAGATGGTTTGAAAGATCTTAAGGTTGTCGATGCCG
>JBILEX010000058.1:0-6086 GCA_044351895.1 Candidatus Planktophila sp. | reverse complement strand
AATTGCTAGATAGATAATTCCTGAAGCCATGATGGTCCAAGATTAAGGGGTCACCCCTTCACATCTGTGGATTTGCCCCTTACTCATCTGCACTTTTTTATTCGACTGTTGGGTTCTCTTTTACATAGCTCACGTGGTCTCGCCACTGTCCATCAATATGTAAATATCTTTCGCGCGTGCCTTCGAGAAGATAGCCAGCCTTTTCGGCGACTCTGCATGAAGGTGCATTTTCAGGGCGAATGTTGATCTCAATTCGATGCAATCCGAGTTGATCGAATCCAAAACGAGTCAAAATTTCTACCGCCCTTGTCGTGTATCCACGATTAGCGAATTCCTTATCTATCCAATAGCCAATATGGCCACCGCGCAGAGCGCCATAAATCACACCGCCGAGTGTGATCTGCCCAACGAGATTGGGGCCTTTCCAGATAACAAAAGAGAATGAGCGGCCATTTCGAGCCTCGCGATTAAAGGTTGCAATCATTGAAAAAAATGATGGGAGTTGAGGTACGGCTGCCGCCGGTCCGACCGTCACTCTTGGCAGCGTGGCTTCCCATTGCTGAAGCCAGTCACGATTTCGGTTGCGCAATCGATTCCATTTCATTCGATCACGCAGGCGAAGCGGGCGAAGTTCTAATTCACCATCGCTTAGGAGAATCGGCCACTGATGTGAGGACATGGCAGTTAGATATAGCGACGCTCAAGAACAACAACAGTGACATCAGCACCCGTTTCAAGCGAAGTCACGTTCTCTGGGACTGCAATAAAAGCATTTGCATCTGAAAGTGTGGTCTGTTCATCTTGAGCCGAGGAATCACCCTTGCCTAATGGAAGAATTGATTTTCCATCCTCCGAAAGAACTCCACGAACATAAGAACGTTGACCATCAAGAGAAGTTATTGGCTTCTCTAACTTCGCCTTTACTGCCGGGCGATGAATTGTGGAAGCCCCAAGCATGGTGCGGATCATTGGGCGGACAAAGAGTTCAAATGAAATGTAGGCAGCGATTGGATCACCTGGAAGAGTAACTACCGGAACCTTATCGGGCCCGATGGTGCCGTAATTGTGGCGACCACTTGATTCAATAGCTAAATCGATTGTGGTGATATCGCCAATCCCGGCAAGAGTGCGAGTAATGAGATCAAAAGAGTCATCTTTTCGTTCACCACTGATGATGATCAAATCTGCCCGGACAAGTTGATCCTCGATGACATCTTTAAGCTCTTCTTCATCATCTGGAATTGTGTGAACGCGATAAGCAACGGCACCTGTCTCACGAACAGCAGTCGTCAGTAGCCACGAATTTGTTTCGAACTCTTCATCCACTCCGAGCGTCTGTCCTGGCTCAACTAAATCTGGCCCTGCAGAGAGTACGACTACTCGTGGATGTGGACGAGTGAGAAGATGATCACGACCGATTGATGCCGCCAATCCAATCTGAGTAGATCGAATACGGCTTCCTTCTTTCAGGACTAAACGCTCGCCGGCAAAGACATCGGCGGCCAAGGTTGCTCCATGAGCATCGAGAAGTGGCATATCAAATGGTTCGAGTGGTCGGCAAAGAGCTAATAGGGATGAGAGGAACTCATCAACTCTTACATGCTCTGCCATAATCTCACCATACTTGTTGGAGCTACCGAATACGGGGATTGACGTGAACTTTCAGAATGAAAAGTCTGATCTTCGCAAAAGATATCGACGAGAACGAAGCGAACATGCAGTTAACACTCCATATTCAAATCTCATTGATTCACAAGAGATTTCATCGGCACGTGTTATCGCAAGTTACATTTCATATGGTGATGAACCCAACACTTTCGAACTGAATAAGGCAATTATTGCCGCTGGAAAAAAGTTATTGCTTCCACGAATCATTGAAGGAAACGGTCAACCTAGATTGGAATGGGTTCCATGGAATGGTGATTCTCAAAGCCTTAAAGAGCGAGGTCGCATTCTTGAACCGATCGGTCCTGCAGAGACCGATCAGAAACAAATTGACGTTGTAATCGTCCCGGCATTGCGAGTAGATCGCGATGGATATCGTCTAGGACAAGGTGGTGGATTCTACGATCGCGCTCTTGCCCAAATTTCTGCGTGGACAATCGCACTGATTTATCCTGAAGAAATTTCTGGGCAATCTTTACCGCGTGAAAGTCATGACATTCCAGTCAACGCTTATGCAACCTACGACATGGTGGTTCGGTTAACTTAAGGAAGGTTGCGGGCCATCACAATTCGCTGTACTTGGTTAGTTCCTTCATAGATCTGAGTTAGCTTGGCATCACGCATCATGCGCTCAACTGGATAATCAGATACATATCCATAGCCACCCAATACCTGAACAGCATCTGTAGTTACCTTCATTGCAACATCACTTGCGAATGCTTTACTTGATGCAGAGAAGAACTTGAGGTCCTTATCGTTACGCTCACTTTTTGCCGCTGCCGCATACGTTAACTGACGTGCCGCTTCAATATTCATCGCCATATCAGCAAGGATGAATTGAATTGCTTGGAATTCAAAGATCTCTTTCCCAAATTGCTTACGTTCATGTGAGTACTTCTCTGCAGCATCAAGTGCACCTTGGGCAATGCCTAGAGCCTGAGCAGCAATTGTGATGCGGGTGTGATCCAAGGTATCCATTGCTATTGAAAAACCTTTACCCACTTCACCGATGCGGCGATCATCTGAAATCTCAACATTATCGAAGTAGACCTCACGCGTTGGTGAACCCCTAAAACCCATCTTCTTCTCAGGTGCGCCGAATGAAATTCCTGGATCTGATTTCTCAACAATAAATGCTGTAATTCCCTTTGATCCCTTACTTGGATCTGTCTGTGCAATTACTGTATAAAACTCAGAAACTCCAGCGTTGGAAATCCATTTTTTACTTCCATTAAGAAGCCATCCGGCAGATGTCTTCTCTGCTTTTGTCTTGAGCGCTGCAGCATCAGAACCTGCCTCAGATTCAGAGAGACAGTAGGAAAATCCTTTTCCTTTAGCGAGCTCAGGAAGCCAACGCTTTTTCTGTTCTGTATCGCCACCGAGCATAAGCGGCAGTGAACCTAATTTGTTAACAGCTGGAATAAGAGAAGATGAGGCACAGACGCGAGCAACTTCTTCAATGATAAGTACGACGGCAAGTGCATCTGCTCCTTCGCCACCAAACTCTGCTGGCACATGAGCCGCATGCAGATTCGCTTTGATTAACGCATCTGATGCCTCTTGTGGGAAGCGATGATCCTCATCGACAGCATGTGCGTATGGTGCAATCTCTTTCTCTGCCAGTGCACGGACGCTATCGCGAAGATCCTGGTACTCACTTGGCAGTGTAAATAGATCGCTTGTCATTTACTTCTCTTCTCTTTTACTTAGTGATTTCAAATATTCGTTGTACTGCGCAAGCTCATCTGGTTCTCCCATGGCAGCTTTACGCTCTTCATTGCGATCAATGCGTCGAGTCTCTTTCGCATCATCACGCATCCAAAGAATAAAGGTTGCAATCAAGGCAAGAATAATTGGAATCTCCCCCATTGCCCAACTGACGCTTCCGCCCGCACGCTGATCATCCAAAATCCCTGTGCCAAGCCAAGGGATGTTCTGGGAAGAGTAGAAACCGTTATCGATCAAGGTGGTTGTTGCAAGGAGCGAGATAGAGAAGAAGGCATGAATTGCCATCGCCGCGAAGAGCATCACGATGCGTACCAAGTGGTGAATACGTCGTGGACTTGGATCTACGCCAATGATGATCATGAAGAAGAGGAAGCCTGCGAGAATAAAGTGGACGTTCATGAGTAAGTGGCCGGCATGGGTGGCCATCAGAGTTCCGAAAAGATCGGTGAAATAGAGAACAAAGAGTGATCCATCAAAGAGTGCGAGAGCAATGATTGGATTGGTGAAAAGAACTCCGATGCGGGAATGGAGCAGCGCAACAAGAATTGCTCGCGGACCGGTCTCAGTAGCCGTTCGCCCTTGCGGTAACGTTCTAAGCGCAAGAGTGATCGGTGCACCTAGGACTAATCCAATTGGCGCAATCATGCCCAATGTCATATGCGCAATCATGTGATATTCAAATGAATACATGGCATAAACACCTAAGCCACCACTTGTTGCAAAATCAATTGCAGAAACGCCTAGTGCAAAAGCGATTGTGCGACCAACGGGCCAAGCATCGCCACGCTTTTTCAGGATTACAACACCCTTTATGTAAAGTGCAACAGCTAAGACGAGTACTCCGATAAAGAAGACATCAGGATCATAAGCCCAGAGAATGCGCGAGAAGGAGGGTGCGGCAGGAATTTCTGGTTCGATAAATCGATCTGGGCTTGCATTTAAAGATAACCAGATTCCAATTGCGGTCACTCCTGCCATCAAAGCGACTTCAGCAGTAATCAAACGAGTGAGGCCTCGCCAGTCAATTTTTTCGCGAAGCGATAAGTTCTTACGATGTAGGTAACCGATAAACAAAAGGACAC
This sequence comes from Candidatus Planktophila sp., assembly GCA_044351895.1. Lineage (GTDB taxonomy): Bacteria > Actinomycetota > Actinomycetes > Nanopelagicales > Nanopelagicaceae > Planktophila. The sequence continues at coordinate 1,611 of JBILEX010000058.1, read as the reverse complement.
CCGTAAGTATTGTTTTTAGAATAACGACACGTGCATAGGTGGTGTCCCATGCTTCTCGGAAGTTTAAGCGCGCCCATGCATTAGTTAATCCACTGAGGACAACGACAATCGCTGCCCACAAGGCCATCACGCTAAATCGTGGAACCGCCAACTTTCGATCCTCAGTAGAGATAAACATCAGCGCAAATAGGCCACCGGCCCAGAGAGTTAAGCCAGCGACGTGAAGAATCATTGACCCCGTCGCAAGAGCGTGTGAACCACCAGATGCAGAATGGCTTTCAAGTGCCGGAGCTGCGATTGCGATGAGCGAGATAAGAAGAAGGATGAGAGTTGGAATTACACGTTTCAAACGAAGGATCAAGTAGCCGACAATAAATGCCACAATCGCTTGGGCTAGTAGATATCGACTAACCAAGATTTGAGAGAGAAAGGATCGCAACGTCGTCGTATCCAGCGCATCTGTAATTCCGGCTCCCAATATGTCTGCAAGAGTGGATACAAAGAAGATGAGGGATGAGAGAAACCAGATTAACCCGATTAGTGATGCTTTTCTTCTCAAAGCCAATGAGTTTGTGGAGAGGTTGCCTTCTGTATTGAGTGTAAGAACGCTCATTGCAAGCAGTAAACCCACGAATGCAAAGCTAGAGAGAAAGGTGAGATATTTTGAAAACGTCAGCAGAACTTCAAGCGGCATGACTATTTCTCTTTAAAGATCTTACGCGCGTATGCACCCATTCCAACAAGTACGAGAATGGAAAGTCCTAGAAGGAAAATTACAAAGAGATTAGTTCCAAAATTACTTCCGACTGGCTCAGCGGTGGCCGAAACGGAAGGCTGTGGAATCGCACTTGCAGAAGGTGTTGAAAGCACAACTGCTGAATATGTAAATGTGTACGATCCTTCGAGTGGAACATCAGCCTCTGAAAGCAAAAGGTAAGAAACTTTATATTGCCCAGAGATTTCCAGCGGTTTCATTTCTGCCACTGCATCAGTTCCAAGTACCGTGAGGATTCCTGTATCGACGCGCTTACCATTTGGATCGGTAACAACGATCTCATTCCCCTCTTCAATGAGCGGAAATTCTGTCGTGATTGTGATTGCACTTGGTCCAGCTTTTAGCGTTGAACCTGCAATGGGTGATGTTGCAACCAAAGTATTAGCTTGGGCGGACGGTGCGAATAATAAAGTGATAAGTGCTGCGGTTACGAGTATCACCTTGCCACTGCTCTTCACTTTATGCCTCCTGGCTCGCTAGCCTGCGCCTCAATTCGCATCTATGGTCTCACTTCTTTAGACTGTACATCTACCCCAAGCGGGTTTAATTATTAAGAATCTTGAGTATTCGAAGGGAATGTGACGATGCCTACATATCAATACGCGTGTGTTGCCTGCGAACATGCCTTCGAAGCGGTGCAATCCTTTTCCGACGATCCGTTAACTATCTGCCCGGAATGTAAGGGTGAGGTTCGTAAGGTGTATTCAAGTGTTGGGGTTGTATTTAAAGGTTCTGGGTTTTATAAAACTGATTCAGCAAAACCTGCTCCAACTACAAGCTCAGATTAATCCTCGTGGTGGGGCGGCTTATCGCCTTTGATATCTTCGTCACGTTTT
>JBILEX010000057.1:0-6116 GCA_044351895.1 Candidatus Planktophila sp. | reverse complement strand
ATCACGCGGTAGGCGCGCCTTATCGCCAATCGTTGGCTTCTCTGAAGTACTCATTGCCCTAATCGTAGACGCAAAGTGGCACGCTTTCATAGTCTGAGGCAGAATTGCCAATTATGAAGAGACCTCCACTCGTTTCGCCTGGCCCAGCTCTTACCGTTGATGAGGTGCGCAGATACAGCCGCCACTTGATCATCCCTGATGTTGCAATGGCGGGTCAGCAACGTTTGATGAATGCAAAGGTTCTCTGTGTAGGTGCCGGTGGTTTAGGTTCACCCGCTTTGATGTATCTCGCGGCAGCAGGTGTCGGAACAATTGGAATTGTTGAATTTGATACCGTTGATGAATCCAATTTGCAACGTCAAATTATTCATGGTCAATCAGATATTGGTAAGAGTAAGGCGCAGTCGGCGAAAGAGAAGATTCTAGAGATCAACCCCTACGTCAATGTGATTACACATGAACTTCGCCTTGATGTAGATAACGTGATGGATATCTTTGCTCAATACGACATCATTGTTGACGGTACTGATAATTTTGCAACACGTTACCTAGTTAATGATGCATGTGTACTACTTAAGAAACCTTATGTATGGGGCTCGATTTATCGCTTCGATGGACAAGCCAGCGTTTTCTGGGCTGAATACGGTCCGTGCTACCGATGCCTATATCCAGAACCACCACCACCAGGAATGGTTCCATCATGTGCAGAGGGTGGAGTTCTCGGAGTTCTCTGTGCAACCATCGGCTCAATCCAAACAACTGAGGCGATTAAGGTAATCACTGGAGTAGGTGAGCCACTCATTGGCGAACTCATGATCTACGACGCTCTAGAAATGGAATTCAGAAAGGTCAAGATTCGTAAAGACCCTAACTGCCCATTGTGTTCTGAGAAAGCGACTCAGAAAGCTCTTCTTCCAGATTATGAGGCGTTCTGCGGAGTGCTCTCTTCTGAGGCCCAAGATGCGGTAACTGATTCAACTATCTCAGTCACAACGCTGAAAGAGAAGATTGACCAGGGTGCAGATTTCTACCTCATCGATGTGCGCGAACCAAGTGAATTTGAAATTGTGCGTATCCCAGGCTCTCATTTGATTCCAAAGCAAGGATTTATCGATGGAACTGCACTTGCCGGACTTCCACAAGATAAACCGATCATTGTGCATTGCAAGAGTGGCGTTCGTTCAGCAGAATGCTTAGCGATCATCAAGAGCGCTGGCTTTAAAGATGCCACACATGTTTCGGGCGGTGTAATCGCTTGGGCCAAGCAGATCGATACAACGCTTCCGGTTTATTGATGCGTAAAGATTTTCAAGGAGCACGCATACTGTTAGTTCATGCTCATCCAGATGATGAGACGATAAATAACGGTGCAACGATGGCAAAGTATGCAGCCCTTGGCGCACAAGTAACTCTCATCACCTGTACACGAGGCGAAGAGGGAGAAGTGCTCGTTCCCGAGCTTGCGCATATCGCTGCATCAGATCGAGATGAACTTGGAGCACATCGCGAAATTGAATTAGCAGATGCGATGAAAGCTCTTGGGGTAAGTGATTTTCGCTTCTTAGGCGAACCAGAAGTTTCTTATCGGGACAGCGGCATGATGGATACCCCACCAAATAATCGTCCAGATGTTTTCTGGCAGGCAGATTTAGGGCAAGCCAGTGCGCAACTGGCAGAGATCATCGACGAGATAAAGCCACATGTACTCATCACCTATGATGAAATTGGTGGTTACGGACATCCCGACCACATTCAGGCTCACAGGGTTGCCATGGAAGCTTCAAACAAGTCAACGTGGAAGATTCCAAAAATTTATTGGAACACAATTCCGAAATCGGTGATTGCCGATGGAATTGAAAAGATGAAGACGCTGGGCTCAGATTTCTTCAGAGCCGAAAGTGCTGATGATCTTCCATTTGCAAAAGATGACGAGTTTGTGACAACCCTTATTGATGGCAATGACTATGTTCAGGCAAAGATGAATGCGATGGCAGCACACAAAACCCAAATCGCACTTGATGGCCCGTTCTTCGCGCTATCAAATAACATCGGATTACAGGTATGGGGAAATGAGTATTACACCCTTGTCCACGGTCAAGTGCACGAGCCTTTTGATAAAGATGGACGTGAGACAGATCTTCTCGCAGGGATAGATTTTTAAATGAAGTATCTTTTTAGTTTTATTGTCGGTGGGCTCACCGCCGTCGCAGGTGTTTTTCTCCATCTTTCATATCCACCAGCAGGATTGATTCTCGCACTAGCAGGGTCTGCAACAACGTTCTGGTCTATTGGAAGACATTACGGAAAACGTCGCTTCAAGGTTGCAGCGCTCCTTGGCTGGCTCATCGTCATTAATGATGCAACAACTTTCGGAGACGGGGGAGAGCTGTTAGTTCAGGGAGATAGAGCTGGAATGACTTTCCTAGCAAGTGCTTTATCGATCGTAGTACTTTCTATATTTCTTCCCGTTAAGGATTAATTCCAGGACTGCCCCTGAGGGCCATCTTGAATCTCTAACCCACTCTCTGCAAGAAGATCCCTAAGCCGATCACTCTCAGTAAAATTTTTACTCGCACGAGCAACCTCTCGTTGTTGTAGAAGTTGGGTCTGCAATTCTGTAAGCACTCGCTTTTCTGGAATTCGAGAGAGATCTAATCCAAGAACTTGATCTGCAAAGCGGAATACTCCAGATTTTTCAGCAGGAGATAGGGCTGCGTTCTTTTCAACAGCACGCAACCTTTGTAGTGCCCGTGGCGTATCAAGGTCTGCGTATATAGACGCTAAAAATTCCTCATCAGTAATCAATTCACTATCCGGCTGACCAGCCTGCACAAGACCACGCCATCTACGTAAAGTTGCGTGAGCAGCCTCAAGAGATGCCCACGTTAAATCCATCTGAGATCGATATCGGTTTTCAAGGAATGCAAGACGAGCAGCAAGTGGATCAAGCCCTCGATCGATAACATCCTGTAGCAAGAGGACATTGCCAGCGCTCTTGGACATTTTTCGTCCTTCAAAGAGCAGATGTTCTCCGTGAATCCAATGCGTAACTGTCTCACTACCCGCTAGAGCATTTGATTGCGCGCGTTCATTCTCATGATGAGGAAAGCGAAGGTCAATCCCACCAATATGAAGATCAATGCTCTGACCCAAATACTCAAGCGACATGGCACTGCACTCAATATGCCAACCAGGGTATCCATCTCCCCAGGGGGTTGACCAAATCATCTCTGTGCGATCGCGTGCTAATTTCCAAAGCGCCCAATCTGCATGAAAACGTTTTGCCCCATCTTCTGAATACTCATAGCGATGTCCAGGCTTTAGTGAATCAAGGCGGTTGCCGCTAATTGCTCCATAACTAGGAAATGATTGAGCATCGAAGTAAACATTGCCATCGGCTGCGACGTAAGCAAAACCATCTGCAATGAGTTTTTCGATCGCTGAGATCATGAGTGGAATATTCTCGCTCGCTCGCGGATACATATCAGCGGGCTGAATATTCAGCCTTCGAAGGTCTAGATGAAATCTCTCTTCATATTTGCGTGCAATGACAAATGGATCAAGAGATTCGCTCTTGGATTGTGCAAGAATTTTGTCTTCAAGGTCATTTGCCATATGACCCACGTCGGTAATGTTCTGTATGAGTACAACTTTTAACCCCGAAAGCGCCGCGGCCCTACTTGTAAGATCTGAAAGTAAAAAGGTGCGCAGATTACCTACGTGGGCATCACGATAAACGGTGGGCCCACAGCAGTAAACCTTGAGAGATCCATTCTGGCCTGTGATCGGCAGAACTTCGCGCATGCGCGTCTCATATAGTTTTAACATGCGCAGCCATCTCTACTTTCACGCTCAATAAAGCTATACGTGTGATGGACCCGAAATCCCAATTTTTCATAGAGTGCAAGCGCAGCAGGATTTGTGCGATCCACTTGGAGACACATTTTCTGCACACCATCTTCGCGTGCAATTGAGATGGCTGCTTGCATCAGCAGTTCAGCCAACCCTTGGCGACGATGAGATTGCGCAACAATCAATCTTGTGACGATCGCCCAAGATTCTGAGATTGCCATGCGGGCAGTTGCAACTGTCGCGCCATCGCTAAGTAAAGAGAGATATCGCGCCGGATAAGAATTCATAATCGTTTCTAGAACTTCATCGTTGTGAAGTGCTAGAAATTCTGCAGTCGGAGCACCTTCATTGAGAAGAATGACATTTTTTTCTTGCAGAGTTTTGGCATAATCAGGCGAGCTGGCAATATCGCAGACCATAAAGGCTGCTCCAACTTTTTCTTTCCACCCGTTATCGATCAGATGATCGGCAAATTCCGAATACAAAGGTGTAACAAGGTGAAAGACTGCAGGTAATTCTGATTCTGCGTAAATCTTCTCTACTTGCTTAAGGGCAAGGTCGAGTTCAACTCCCGGTTCGCCAAATGGTGGGGGACCTGCAACAAAAACAGAGTTAGCCCGATATGTAACGCCTTCTGAAATTCGAACCTGCCACTTTCCTATTTCCTTAATCTCTCGAGGCGGCCACGTGCGACTGGAGAGATCTTCGAGCTCGGCAATGCGCAGCGAAAGTGGAGCGCCGGTGCCAGCTTTTTGTGATAACTCTTTTATGGGATGAACAATTGCAATCTGACTCGGATCGAACTCAACAATCTCTCCAGATCGTTTTCTAATTGTTGTGGCCGATTCAAGTATTCCAACGAGATCGCGGTAGCCACCTTCGGGATCGCGCAAGCGCAGGGTTAGCCGTTGGCCGATCAACTCTGGGTCAATCCCAACAGATCCTGCTCTCATAGGCTCACATTAACCGTGCAGTTCAGATGGTGCATGGTTAGAATTGCCTCTAGCCATACATGCTAGAGATTGCCCATTCTTTACCCTTCGGAGGTTGCTCGTGACATATGTGATTGCCCAGCCATGTATCGATGTGAAAGACAAGTCCTGCATCGAAGAGTGCCCAGTGGATTGCATCTATGAAGGCAACCGAATGCTCTACATCCAACCTGATGAGTGTGTGGACTGTGGCGCTTGTGAGCCGGTCTGCCCTGTCGAGGCTATCTACTATGAAGATGATGTCCCGGGCGACTGGAAAGAGTTTCCGAAAATTAACACCGAGTTTTTCGTAGAACTTGGTTCCCCAGGTGGAGCTGCAAAGGTTGGTCTTACAGATCATGACCATGCAGATGTGCTCGCCATTGAGAAAAAAACTTCCTGATTTTCCCTGGGATGCACTTGCTCCTTACGGAGTAAAAGCGCGAGCGCACCCAGGAGGGATGATTGATCTCTCGCAAGGAACACCAGTAGATCCAACACCTGAATTTATTCAAAAGGTTCTGGCAGAGAGTGCAAACTCTCCAAGTTATCCAACAACTGCAGGCACACCTGAGTTGCAGCAAGCAATTCGTACGTGGGCACCTAGTCATCTCGGCATTACTGGAGATTTTGACGTTCTTCCAGTTATCGGTTCAAAAGAATTAGTGGCATGGCTTCCAACTTTTCTTCAATCCCAAACGGTGCTCTATCCAAAAATTGCTTATCCGACCTACCTTGTGGGTGCCATGTTGGCGCAATCACAGGAAATTGCAGTAGATATTGATGCATCACAGTGGCCACAAGCAGATTTAGCGTGGGTCAATTCTCCTGCAAACCCAACTGGTCGTGTGCATTCGGAAGATGAACTTCGTGCTGTTATTGAGTGGTCACGTAGAAATAAAGCCGTGGTGATTTCAGACGAGTGTTATTTCGAATTTGGCGATGGCCTTACTCCCACATCAATATTTGCTCACAGCGACGGCGATAATTCGAACCTATTAGCCGTGCATTCACTCTCAAAGCGTTCTTCTTTAGCGGGATATCGGGCGGCTTTTATGGTGGGCGATCCTGTTCTTATTGCTGCAATTCGGGAGATCAGAAAACACGCTGGCATGATGGTTGCACTCCCAGTTCAAAAAGCAATGACTGCAGCACTTGGAGATGATCAGCATGTTGTGGCTGCCCGTGCAAGATATAACTCTCGTCGCGCCACACTCAAGCCAGCTTTAGAGGCTGCAGGATTTCGAATTGATGAAAGCGTTGCAGGTCTCTACATCTGGTGCACACGCAATG
>JBILEX010000056.1:0-6178 GCA_044351895.1 Candidatus Planktophila sp. | reverse complement strand
ACCATTCCTGAATTGAAGCGACGCATCAAATCATCTTGCAGAGAAAGATAGAAACGTGACTCACCTGGATCGCCCTGGCGACCAGAACGTCCACGAAGCTGGTTATCGATACGACGTGATTCGTGGCGCTCTGTTCCTAAAACATATAGACCGCCAAGGGCGACAACTTCTTCGTGACCAGAGGCAACAGCATCCTTCTGTTTCGCTAACTCAGCAGGCCAGGCAGCCTCGTACTCTGCTGCATTATCTACAGGAGATATTCCACGACGTTGTAATTCAAAGTCGGCCATAAATTCAGGGTTGCCGCCGAGCATGATGTCTGTACCGCGGCCTGCCATGTTTGTTGCAACAGTTACAGCACCTTTTACACCAGCGCGAGCAATAATCATTGCTTCGCGTTCGTGGTGCTTTGCATTGAGCACTTCGTGCGGAACGCCGTTCTTTTTCAAAACTGCAGAGAGTTCTTCTGACTTCTCAACGCTGACGGTACCGACCAATACAGGCTGTCCCTTGCGATGGCGCTCGACAATATCTTGAGCGACAGCAATAAACTTTCCAGCCTCGGACTTATAGACCAAATCAGCAGCATCGATACGTTGCATAGGGCGATTGGTAGGAATTGGTACAACGCCGAGTTTATAGATCTGATGAAATTCTGAAGCCTCAGTCATCGCAGTACCCGTCATACCTGAAATCTTTTCGTAGAGACGGAAATAGTTCTGCAAAGTAATTGTTGCAAGAGTCTGGTTCTCATCCTTGATATCAATGCGCTCTTTCGCTTCAAGAGCTTGATGCAAACCATCGCTGTAACGGCGCCCTGAAAGCATGCGGCCGGTGTGCTCATCAACGATGAGGAGCTCGCCATTCATAACAACATAATCCTTGTCGCGCTTAAAGAGTTCCTTCGCGCGTACAGCATTGTTGAGGTATCCGATAAGAGTCGTATTTGCGGCCTCGTAGAGGTTCTCGATTCCGAGAAGCTGTTCGACCTTTGTTACGCCTGCTTCAATAACTGCGATTGTCTTCTTCTTTTCATCAACCTCGTAATGAGCATCGCGTGAGAGCTGGTTAACGATATTTGAAAATTCCACGTACCACTTAGTTGCCTTATCAGCAGGTCCACTAATGATCAGCGGCGTACGTGCTTCGTCAATAAGAATTGAGTCAACTTCGTCGACAACGGCAAAGAAATGATCGCGTTGTACACAATCTTCTAGGCTCCAAGCCATATTGTCGCGGAGATAATCGAAACCAAATTCGTTATTTGTTCCGTAGGTAACATCACAGTTATATGCTGCACGTCGCTCAGCTGGTGACATGCTGTTAACGATCACGCCTACAGTCAAGCCGAGGAAACGATGGATACGTCCCATCCACTCACTATCGCGCTCGGCTAGGTAATCATTCGTTGTTACAACGTGAACGCCTTTACCTGCAAGAGCATTTAAATATGAAGGAAGTGTGGCAACGAGAGTCTTTCCTTCACCAGTTTTCATTTCTGCAATATTGCCCATATGCATCGCAGCGCCACCCATAAGCTGAACATCGTAATGACGTTGGCCGAGTGTGCGCTTTGCTGCTTCGCGAACAACCGCAAAAGCTTCTGGGAGTAAATCATCGAGGTCTTCACCTTGCGTCAGGCGAGTTCTGAATTCTTGAGTCTTGGCGCGAAGTGCCTCATCAGATAACGGAACAATTGCTGCTTCAAAAGAGTTCACTTCTACAGCAATCTTTGAGAGGTGGCGAAGAATCTTTCCTTCACCCGCGCGCATAATCCGATCAAGAATCGATGACATCTACAAACCTTTCAGAGACTTCCCTTAATGAGACAACCTGACGAGCTGAGATCCCCTGCTCGTCACTGGGTATATCGTAGGGGTTTGGCCACGCAGGCAGTAACAGCGCCAATCACCTTGTATCCGGCGGCGCTAAGGGCTCTTCCCGCCTCACGCAGGGTCGCACCTGATGTAACTAAGTCATCAATGATTATCACGGGAATATTCGAAGATTCGACGTGGTTCGCGCATTTCATTGATTGGCTGAGATTTATCTCTCGTGAACGAGAGTTGAGGGTGGTTTGATCTTTGACCCGACGTGCGTGGCTCAAGATAGCTCTTACCTGGACTGATGGTTGTTGAGATAGTTCATACGTTTGTTCCAATATGAAATCGCGACCACGTTTACGAGTATTTATTTTTCGCGAGGGAATTGGAACAAGATCGGCAATTCCAATCTCACTGTAAAAGTAGGCCAAGCTATGAGTGAGTGCTTGATGAATGAGTTGATCTGCATCGTGAAGCGCTGCCTCTTTTGCGCCAAGTAAGACTTTCTGCGCAACCAGAGAGTAAGCAACGGCAGAGTAGACCGGAAATGAGATCCCACTTGCGAAGACGTTACTTCGGTAAATGTGTGGGTGCCACGACGCTCGACATTGCGAGCAAATCCCAATACCAAGTTGGCGACACCCAAGACATCGTGAAGGAAAGATTAATTCAGATAAAGCGGGCAGTGAGATCACAGAGATGATCTTTACTTCCTAAATGGTTTCGATCTGAACTTCACTTCTCTTGTGTGGATTAACCGGAAGAGGTCTTCCTGAAATTTCATTACCTGCAATTCGAGGTAATGTAAGTACGAAATTTGCACCATCTCCTGGTGCTCCCCATGCATCAAGTTCTCCATTGTGGAGTCGTGCATCTTCAAGGGCGATGGATAGACCTAAACCTGTTCCACCTCGTGTACGAGCACGTGAGGGATCTGCTCGCCAGAATCTATCGAAAACTCGAGTGAGTGATGCCTCTTCCATTCCTTCGCCATGATCGCGAACGCTTACTGCTACCTCTGTTCGTGTTTCCACGCACTCAATCTCGATTGGTTTGCCTTCAGAATGATCGAGCGCATTTGAGATTAAATTGCGCATAATTCGCTCGACTCGTCTGAAGTCTGCACGAATATGGACAGGTGTCTTCGGCGCTGTTACGGAAATCTGGGACTCTGGCGAATCCAAAACTACGCCGAGGTCTGAGACGCAACGACGCACGAGTCCGATGAGTTCAAAATCTGTGGGCTCTAGGACAGCAACTTCAGCATCAAAGCGGCTTACCTCCAATAACTCTTGCAAGAGCTTTTCAAAGCGATCGATCTGCGCCAAGAGAAGCTCTGCGCTGCGAGCGATTACGGGATCGAAATCCTTACGTTGCGCGTAGATAACATCCGAAGCCATGCGCAAGGTGGTCAGCGGAGTTCGCAATTCGTGAGAGACGTCAGAGACAAAACGTTGCTGTACTTGAGAGAGATTTTCTAGCCGACTGATTTGGGCCTTAATTGAAGTTGCCATCTCATTAAATGCATTTCCGAGAGTAGCGATCTCATCATTGCTTTCTACTTGTAGGCGCTGCGTGAAATCTCCTTGAGTAAAGAGACTGGCCACTCGAGCAGCATCACGGACCGGTTTTACAACCTGTCGTACCACCAGCCAAGTGATTAGAGCAATTAAAAGAAGGAGAACTATGCCAGTAAGCAAAAGTGAGTTTTGGACAAGATCTAAAGTTGCACCTTGGCTCGCCAAAGTGAAGACCAAGTACATTTCATAACGTCCAGAATCGGGTATCGAAACACGTTGTCCAACATAGAGCGCATCTATGGTTTTGCCCGTTCGATACGTTAGTGGCGCAAATTGATGAGATAGATCCGAATCTTCAGAAATCTTGCTTCGTAAATCTTCCGGGATAGTTGTTGCCAGCAGACCATTGGATGCAAAACTGTAATTTGGCTGTTGGCCATTCTTTGCAGTTTCACCCTTTTCAAATACTTTAAGCAGAATAATCTCGCGGGCACCATCGGTAGTTCCTAGCGTCGTTGATGATGTAATAACGTCGTTTACTTGCACTTGAATCTGAGGTTGAGAAGCACCCTCGACAAGTAAGAACTGGTAGCGAGCGTTATAGAAAACTGAGCGTGCATCAGCGAGAGATGACTCTAGATTCACTCTCTTTATGCCATCTGAGAGTTGTGAATAGAGCGCAGAGCCCGTCAACCAAACAACTCCAAGAGAGAGTAGAACTGTTGAGAGAATTACCTTTGCTGCAAGAGATTGTCGAAGAGGCTGACGTTGTGGCCTCATTAGGATGCGCCTACAACTCCAGCTTTATATCCCACTCCTCGTACAGTCATAACGATCGTTGGGTGTTCTGGATCATGTTCGACTTTAGAGCGAAGACGCTGAACATGCACATTGACTAATCGAGTGTCGGTTGAATGACGATATCCCCAAACCTCGCTGAGTAGAGAGTCGCGCGTAAAAACACGACCGGGTTCTTTAGCAAGGGCCACAAGAAGATCAAATTCAAGCCGAGTCAGGGCAATGAGTTTTGTTCCACGTCGCACTTCGTGAGCAGTGACATCAATTGCTAAATCACCGATTGTAAGAAATCCCTTGACGTCAGCATTTGTGCGACGAAGACGTGTACGAATACGAGCAATTAACTCTGAGGGGTGCTTAAAGGGCTTAACCATGTAATCATCTGCCCCAGCTTCAAGGCCTGCAACAATATCTTGCGTATCGCCCTTAGCGCTTAACATCACGATCGGCACCATAGATTCGGCGCGAATCAACTTACAAACTTCTACTCCATCAAGACCTGGCAACATCACATCGAGGAGAACGAGATCTGGTGGATTGTTTCGAAAAACATCCATGACCTCGTCTCCGCGACTGACTAGATCTACGTCGATGCCGGCACCAGTTAAAACGATGCCGAGCATCTCCGCAAGATCCTGGTCGTCATCGACGACCATGACTAAGGTCATTAGCTACCGTGCTCCCAAGAGTTGAGGTACATATCTTGTGCTGGTGTTAGCACATCGATGCGACCGCCCATAGAGATCAACTTCAGTGATGCAACTTCCTTATCAATGTATTCAGGAACCATGTGAACGCCTGGCTTAAGGTTCTTTGCTTCCTTAACGAGGTATTCAGCGGTTAGTGCCTGATCCGAGAATGACATATCCATAACTGATGCTGGGTGACCCTCTGCAGCTCCAAGATTTACCAAGCGTCCTTCAGCAAGAAGTAGAAGGCGACGTCCATCAGCAAGTACATACTCGTCTGTCTGGTGGCGCATCTTTGAATTCTTCTTCTTTGAATTCTGCTCAAGCCAAGCCACATCGATTTCAATATCGAAGTGTCCTGAGTTAGCCATGATTGCTCCATCCTTCATGACTGCAAAGTGCTCGTCACGAAGTACATCGCGGTTACCTGTAACGGTAATGAAGACATCGCCGACCTTTGCAGCATCGATCATTGGCATGACTCGGAAGCCTTGCATCATCGCATCGAGTGCCTTTGTTGGATCAATTTCAGTCACGATTACATCTGCGCCCATACCCTTTGCGCGCTCTGCAACGCCCTTACCGCAGTAACCAAAACCTGCGACAACAACAATGCGTCCTGCAAGCAAGAAGTTTGTTGCGCGGAAGACTGCATCAAGTGTTGATTGTCCGGTTCCGTAACGGTTATCGAACATGTGCTTTGTATCGGTGTCATTGACAGCGATCATTGGGAAAGTAAGAGCTCCGTCTTTAGCCATCTGGTTGAGGCGGATAACACCAGTTGTGGTCTCTTCGCAACCACCAGTGATGGTTGGAAGAAGTTCGCGACGAGTGGTGTGAAGGGTGTTAACGAGGTCGCAACCATCGTCAAAGACCTGGTGTGGTTCGATATCGAGTGCTGCGTTGATATGTGAGTAGTACCCGTCACGGTCAACTGCATTGCGAGCAAATACTGAAATTCCGTATTCATGGACAAGTGCTGCTGCTGTGTCATCTTGTGTTGATAGCGGGTTTGATGCACAGAGTGCAATCTCTGCGCCACCTGCCTTGAGAACGCGCATCAAGTTCGCTGTCTCAGTGGTGACGTGCATACATGCAGAAATTCTTACTCCTGCAAATGGTTGTGACTTCTCGAAACGTTCTCTGATTTGAGCAAGGACTGGCATGTTGCGCTCAGCCCACTCAATGCGCTTGCGCCCTTCGGCTGCAAGGGATGCATCTGCGATGTCATGCTTTGGTGTTGTTTGTGTGGTTGTCATAACTCTTCTCCTCTACACGGTAGGTGATTAATTGCTTACCTAAGGCGTAGGGCTCTACTTGCTAGGTTGCTGTAGGCCAAGATTACTGG
>JBILEX010000055.1:0-6213 GCA_044351895.1 Candidatus Planktophila sp. | reverse complement strand
CTCAAGAGCTCGACATCCAGATACCGCCTGAGACTCCATCTGGCTACCACCAGATACAGATCGAAGTCTATGACGATGCTGGCACTATCAGCGCAAAAACAATTCTCTTCTGTAAGAACTTACTTGGCGAAATTAAGTGGGATAACAACTGCCCTGATCTTGAAGAGGCAGCAGAAGGATTTATGCAGCCATATGATCCTCTCGATAATCCTGAGGATACCCAATCAACTCAGGTCGCAGCTTTTGCGCTACTTGGTGCTTTGGCAGCTGGAAAAGCTGCGTCAGGCGATAAGAATTCAGAGTCCAAATCGGATGAGAATTCAGATGCAACGGATGAAAAATCACGCGATGATTTTGAAGAGTCAGAGGATTCAGAAGATCTCGCATCAGTTGGTGCCGGTGGCCTTGCGCTGATTAAGAGATCTTCAAGTTGGGGAGATCGCTCGCGCACATGGCGCCATAAGAGCACAGAATCTATAGATCGCACTTGGCGTAGCCGCGCTGAAGCCATCTCGTCATTCTCTCCGCTTGCAGCACGCACTATTGGTGACGGCAGCTACCTACGAGCCATGCTTGGTTCATTCTCAATCTTTACCTACCCAATTGCTGTAGTTCTTGGAATCTGGGCACTGGTCGATGTTGATCGCCAAGCGTTACCACCTGCCACATGGTTGGTCATTGCAATCGCACTCCTTGGAACATTCGATGCGATGGCAGGATTCTTTGCCGCTGCTATCTACGCAATCGGAATTACGGTGAGTGGAAACACCTTTAGTCGAGAAGAAGTTCTTACTGTTGCTGGCGTCATGATTATCTTCTTCGCACCGGCACTTCTTGCAAGTGCAATTCGTCCGTTGCGACGTTTAATCTCATCGATTGATGATCGCTGGGAGAGAATTACTGATTACGCACTCGTTGGACTTTTGAGTTTCTTCACCCTAAGCAAGGTTGTGGGAGCACTGAACGGTCTCTCAGGGTTGAAGCTGCCGATCTCAGCAGATGCAGAACAGATTGCACTAATTGTTGCGATAGCAATTACTGCTCGAGTTATCTTCGAAGATATTGCAACATATCTCTATCCTGCACGTCTTGAAGCAGTCTCACCTGATTACAAAGATCCAAGCACTTTCCAACAGGTGATCTCGCTTGAATTTAAGACATTCATGTTTGTCACACTTGCTATTCCATTTGTTGGATTTAACATCCAACTACTCATTGGAACTTTCTTTTTCCTTCTGCCATCCATACTTGGGCTCACAGTTGGCGATAAGTATCCAAAGGTGCCAGGACTTGGTCGCATACTTCCAAAGGGTGCGCTCAAGATCATCGTGATGATTTTTGTGGGATCAATCTTTGCTAACTGGGCTGAAAGTCTCTTTGAAGATCCAGCAGACTTCATTCCATGGAGCTTTGCACTCCTTGCAATTCCGGGGCTACTCTTTAAATTTGCTGGAGATTTCTCAGCTAAACCGGGTTATGACTGGAAAAAGACTGCCTTCGGACGCGAGATTTACCGCATTGGTGGAATCGCGATCTACATACTCATTGTGCAGATGGTTCGTGGAGTCGATCTCACAGCCTGGCTTTAAGAGGCAGTCTTTGCCAATTCACCAAGAGGTGGACGACAAATGATTATGTTTGCGCCACTGATTGAGTACTTGCCTGCCGCGTGAGGAATCACGATCGCATCGCCTTGGGTGATTGGCATTGCAGCTGCGGTAGCAAAAGTGATCTCACCTGATCCGTTAAGAACTAGTGCGATGGCAAATCCAGCATCAAATTCACCAGATTGCGGAGCAAGGTGAGCTCTGAAGTAACCATCTGACTTAATTGGCAATACTGAGCGGAGCGCGCCACCAGAGAATGCGTTATGCATAACAAGTGAATCAAATTCTGCATCGCTTAATGGATCTAACATCAGCGCATCTGTCACTGTCTCAAAACCAAGACCTAGGTGACCATCTTTATTTCCATCTACTGCAAAGCCCTCCCACTCGAGAAGTGCTGATAAATCAGTAGGTTCTTGAAGCTCCAGGACGAATATTCCGGAATCGATTGCGTGCGCAACTCCTGCAGGAACAAGAATGGCATCTCCTACTGCAACTTCTGAGCGACGAAGTGAAGCCAAGAGCGCCTGCGAATCTTGATCGCGAACTAATTTAAGTAGAACTTCTTTATTCTGCTTCTCTTTAAATCCAAGGCCAACACCAGCACCTACTGGTGCTTCCAAAATAATCCATGCTTCTGTCTTGCCGTGATCAAGGCCTAAATGTTGCTTAGCAAAAGCTTTATTGGGGTGAAAGTGAACAGGTAGACGTTGATCTGGATCAAGTAACTTAACAAGAACTTCTATGCTTAATCCAAAGTGGTTGAAATGTTCTTCACCTAACCAAGCGATGGGATCTGACGCGATTGCATCTTTAAGAAATGTGCCATCAGGAAGTTTTGATAGTCCTTGTTCGGCCTCACCAAATCTCGTCGTAACAGAGCCGATCCATTCCTCTGGTCGCATTGGTCCACCAGGTCCGTGACGAAGTGCGCCGATTCGATCTCCACCTCGATAGAAGTGATCAAATTGATTAGACGGTAACTTTGCGGGAACTACCTTGTTCTCAGACATAGAGTTAAGAATATCCCTCTATCCAATAGACTCAGCCCATGGCTCATTACAAAGTAGCAATCGTCGGGGCAGGACCTGCCGGCTACTTTGCCGCCCAGGCGCTGCAGAATCTGCAGAACGATGAGCTGACATTTTCAATCGATCTGATTGAGCGCCTGCCAACGCCGTGGGGCTTAGTACGTAGCGGTGTTGCTCCTGATCATCCAAAGATTAAGACTGTGTCAAAGGTCTTTGAAAAGGTCGCAACTGCTGGAAATGTGCGCCTCTTTGCCAATGTTGAGCTTGGAAAAGATATCTCGATGGACGATCTCAAAGCCCGCTATGACGCCGTAGTGATTGCAACCGGCTCGTCGTTAGGCAAGAAGTTGGGTATTCCGGGTGAAGATTTGCCTGGGTCCATGTCTGCAGCCACATTTGTGCCTTGGTATAACGCTCACCCTGATTTTAAAGATGAGAACGTGGATTTAACTTCATCAACCGCCATAGTCATTGGTGCAGGAAATGTGGCAATGGATGTAGCGCGTATGTTGGCGCTAGAGCCAAGCGAACTTGATCCGACAGATACAGCAGATCACGCGATCACTGCTTTTAAGTCGAGTGCTGTGCGCACTGTTGTCATTAGCGCTCGCCGTGGGGCTGAGCATGCAGCTTTCACATCTCCTGAATTACGCGAGCTTCCAAAACTTGAGCACACTAATGTCATTATTGAAAAGCGCGATATCGCAGAAGCTCTAGTTCGCGTGGGAGACGACATTGAAAAAGATGTCAAGAGCAACCTTGATGCGATGGCGTTGATCGCAGATCAAGTGCCAGCAGGGCACGAACGCACAATGAAGTTTCAATTCCTTGCAACACCGAAAGAGATTCGCGGCGAAGGAAAAGTTCAAGAAGTTGTCTTTACTAAGACCGGCAGCGATGAAGAATTTTCGATTAAATGTGGCCTAGTCATTACAGCCATTGGCTATGAAGCAGATCCGCTTGCAGGTATTCCATACGAGCGCGGCAAAGTTGTAAATACAGATGGTCGCGTTAAAGACAATGTTTATGTTGTTGGCTGGGCCAAGCGTGGACCATCAGGCGTAATTGGCACAAATAAATCAGATTCAACAGATGTAATGAAGTTATTGGTAGAAGATTTGAAGGCTCCGAAAACCGTCGGGGATATCACCGAGTTATTGGGTGATGCTGCCGTTGTCACACAGTCGCATTGGGAGGCTATAAATGCCGCTGAAGTTGCAGCGGGTGAGGCAAAGGGTAAACCTAGGGTTAAGAGTGTCACGAGAGATGAACTTTTAAGAATGGCCAAAATCTAAAATTAACTTTAACTCCACCTCTTTTTAACCTAAAAATGACTGTGGCTAATCAAGGTCTGGCTAGCATGTGGGTATGAAGACAACCCTTAAACTCAAGAAAATTATCAGCCTGGGTTCATTCGCCTTGGCATCAACGCTATTAGTCTCCCTAGTAGCTCCAACAGCGCAGGCTAATACTTATTCACTTCCAGGCGCACCGACAAATGTCACCTCATATTTCAATTCTCGTGGCGTTGTAGTCAAATGGACGGCATCAACAACAGTCACACCAGCAATTACTGGTTATGTTGTATCCGCCGGTCCAGGATCATGTCCAATTTTTGTGTCGGCTAACAGCAAGACAGTTGTGACAATGCCTGTGGTTGAAGGTCAGCCAGGAGGAACTCCGGTCGTCCAAGCGGTTAATGCCTACGGATTCTCGAAGCCAGCCGCATCGAATAAGACTTACACAAAGGCTGAATTGGCAACTGTCGCATCTTCACAAAACCGAGCAGTGCAAGTTCTACAACTCAGCGATCTCCATGGTGCGATTGAAGTGGGTACATCATTCGGCGCTGCTCTTCTTGCAAGCAACTGGGCTGCAGATCGTGCAGCAAATGTTGCAACAGTGGCACTTTCATCGGGAGATAACATCGGTGCAGCGCCACCAATTTCGACAGAATTCGAAGAGCTTCCAACTATTGAGACACTCAATCTAGCAAAACTCGATGTCTCAGTCTTTGGTAATCACGAGCATGACCGCAACCTTGAGCACCTCAATAAGGTAATTGGAAAGTCTGATTTCCAGTGGGTAGTTTCAAACTACAACCCAGATTCACTCGCAGTGCTTAAATCAGGCACAAAGCAAGCCAAGAACTACACAATCATTGATCGTGGTGGAGTAAAGATTGGCATTGTTGGCGCTAACACTCCTGAGACGATTGAGCAAGTTTTCCCTGGAAACCTTGATTACAAGGATGCATCAGGAGCCAAGAAGACTATCGATATCAGCCCAAGCATCGCTGGCGTCAATGCCGCTATTGCAGAGGCAAAGGCAGCCGGTGCTGAAGTTGTTATCGCACTACTCCACCAAGGATGGTTGGAAAATGCCAATGGCACAGCCAAGGGACAGCTCAACACACTGGCATCACAGATCAAGGGAGCTGTTGCAGTATTCGGTGGCCACAGCCATCAGACATATGCATCAGTAATCCCTGGTTCAGTTCGGGTAGAACCAGTTGTTTTGGGTCAGACTCGTAACTCAGGTGTTGAATACACACGAACACAGATCTGTATTCGCAATGGAAAAGTTGTTGGCCAATCGATCCAGCACGTTCTTAAGTCTGCATCGACAACAATCAACACAGGCGTACTCAGCACTGTTACAACACAGGATGTAGCCGCTGCTGCAATGGTCAAGACATACAAGGATCAATTAACGGCAAAACTTGATGTCAAGATTGGTAAAGTCTCTGCAGTATTCCCACGTGGAGGCACACCAGCAGTTGAACGTTCAGGTGAAACACCAATGGGTAACTACATTGCTGATTTGATGCGCGCGAAGTACAAGACTGACTTCGCAATTCAAAATGGTGGTGGAATTAGATCTGCATTCCCTGCACCTACCTATATTCCAGCCGATACAACTCTTGTTCGTACAGGAGCTGGTCCGCTAGATGTAACGCTAGGTGATGCATTCACTGTTTATCCATTCGGTAACCAAGTTGCAACAACAGTTATCACTGGTGAAAACTTGTGGAAGGCACTTGAAAACGGTGTCGGTGGAGCGTATCCAGGTGATGGACGTTTCCCACAAATCTCCGGTTTCAAGTACAGCTTCGACGCTTCTAAGCCAATCGGAAGCCGAATTGTCTCTGTAACAAAGCTTGATGGAACAGCGATTGCGAAAGACAGCAAGGAATACTCATTGACCACACTTGATTTCTTAATCTACGGTGGCGATGGATATCTCAACGTCTTCTCTCCTTCACAAGCTAAGGTCAAGGGTGCTCTCCTCGATATCTTCGTGGATGCACTCAAGGCTGATATGGCTGCTGGAAAGGTCACACAACTTCCAGTTGCAGATGGTCGAATCACTAAGGTCGGCTAAATAGTTAAGGTAGTTCAGTAAAGGGAAGGGGCACTTGCGAGAAATCGCAGGTGCCCCTTCTTTCTTTACGCACGCATTTGGGTGGGTTTAGGAAAACGGGTACTATGAGCGCTCACAACTGAATATGCGTGCGTAGCTCAACGGATAGAGCATCTGACTACGGATCAGAAGGTTAGGGGTTCGAATCCCTT
>JBILEX010000054.1:0-6243 GCA_044351895.1 Candidatus Planktophila sp. | reverse complement strand
TTTATTAAATAATTATTGTGAAGTCCGCCGCTCACTGGGGGCCCCACTTCACACTTAAATCAAAGAGAGAAGTTCAACGTGGGAAATATCCTCGAAGTAGCTGGAGTTGAAAAGAAATATCCCGGTGTAGTTGCAAACCGTGATGTCACTCTTCTTGTACGCGAAGGTTCAATCCACGCCATCATCGGTGAAAACGGTGCCGGAAAGTCAACGCTGATGAAGACTCTCTACGGCCTGATTCGCCCAGATGCAGGATCAATTAAAGTGTTTGGCCAAGAAGTAAATTTAAAGTCCCCGCAAGATGCGATCGCACTTGGAATCGGCATGGTTCACCAGCACTTCAAGTTAGCTGATAACGCAACTGTCTTAGAGAATGTAATTTTGGGCGGTGAGCCATCCCGCTTTGGTTTTGTTATTAAATACGATGAAGCACGGAAAAAGTTGCTCGAGATAGCCAAGACTTATCACTTAGATATTGATCCTGATGAATCTGTTGCGAATTTAGGTGTCGGAGAGCGTCAAAGAGTTGAGATCGCAAAGGTGCTCTTTCGCGGCGCAAAGATTCTGATCCTTGATGAACCTACGGCGGTATTGGTTCCGCAGGAAGTAACTGAGCTTTTTGAAAATCTAAAGGAACTTGTTGAAAAGGGTTTGACAGTCCTCTTTATCTCTCACAAATTAGATGAAGTCCTCTCTATCGCTGACGACATCACAATCATGCGCCAAGGCACCACAGTTGCAACTAAGAAGCCTGCAGAGACAAATAAGAAGGAGCTGGCAGAACTCATGGTCGGCGGCGAACTACCTAAGCCAATTGCTGGAGTTCAAAACATTAGTCAGAAGAGCATCCTCTCTTTTAAGGATGTCTCTTATTCTCGCTTTGATGGGCGTGAAATTCTCCATCACCTCAATCTTGAACTCCACGGCGGGGAAATTCTCGGTCTAGCTGGAGTTGAAGGTAATGGGCAGAGCGAGCTTATTGAGTTAATCATGGGATTGCTTCCAGCAACGAGTGGAAACGTTGAAGTGCTTGGACTTGATGCATCAACTACGCAGACGAAAGATATTCGAAACGCTGGAGTTGCATATATTCCGCAGGATCGTCAACGCGATGGGCTACTTATGTCAGCCCCGCTCTGGGAGAACAGAATCCTTGGCCATCAATTCGCAACGCCAATGGCTAAAGGCATCTGGGTAAACAAGGCAGCAGCAGCAGAAGACTCAACACGCGTGGTTGAAGAGTTTGATGTCCGCACACCCGGTGTAAATGTTTTGGCAAGTGCATTATCTGGCGGAAATCAACAGAAGTTTATTGTGGGTCGTGAGTTAAGTGGAGATCCAAAGCTAATCGTTGCGGCACAACCAACACGAGGTGTTGATGTGGGTGCGCAGGCAATTATTTGGGACCACCTCATGAAGGCACGAACCGCTGGTGCGGGAGTACTTCTCGTATCTGCTGATCTCGAAGAACTCTTCTCCCTCTCAGATCGAATCGCTGTTATTTACAGCGGCTCCATTGTTTCTATTCTCAATCCACTTAAAACCACACCTGAAGATCTTGGCCTAGCGATGACTGGAGCAAAGAGCGCATGAAAAAAGATAGAATTTTTTGGGGGACAGTCGCCCCTCTTGCTGCGATAACAAGCTCACTTCTTCTTGTCTCGCTCATCCTGATTCTGCGCGGTGCTAATCCGATCGAGATTTTCCAGGTCATGATTTCTTATGGTTTTGATCCCCGTAACTTGGTTTCAGAACTTAACCAGACCGTGGCCTATTACCTCGCAGGAGTGGCAGCTGCGATCGGATTCAAGATGTTGCTATTTAACATTGGTATTGATGGTCAGTATCGAATGGGTGCTTTCTTTGGCGCTGTAGTCGGTGCCGCTGTGAGCCTTCCACCAGTTCTACACGTACTACTTATTGTTATCACCGCGATGCTTGCCGGTGGTCTGTGGGCAGCGATTGCTGGGTATCTCAAAGTCCGACGTGGTGTTTCAGAAGTTATCAGCAACATTATGCTCAACTTCATTGCAGCAGCGATCATTGCCTTCTTGTTAGGTGAAGAGCTACTTGGAATTCTTCCTGAAGGTTCCCAGAACGTTCAGACAAAGCCAATCCCACTCAGTGGTCAGATGCCAACATTTAAGATGTTTAATGGCGAGGTCTACTCATTCCTCTTCGTAGCAATCTTTGTCGGCATTGCTTACTGGATTATGCTCAATAAAACTGTCTTCGGATTTAACTTAAGAGCTACTGGTTTATCTTTCCGTGCAGCGCGATCAAGCGGCGTGAATGCACCAGGAATGATCTTTATTACTACTGTGCTCTCGGGCGCAATCGCAGGTTTGGTTGGACTCGGAACACTGCTCTCTGATACCCACTCTTACAGCATGGCATTTCCTTCGGGATTTGCCTTCACCGGATTATCACTTGCTTTGTTGGGTCGAAATCATCCAATTGGAATCTTCTTTGCAGCCTTCTTGTGGTCTTTCCTAGAACGCGCTGCACCAGTACTTGAGTACGAAGGTGTGCCTCCAGAAATTGTGATCGTGATGCAGGGAACAATCGTTCTCTCGATTGTTATCGCCTATGAAGTTGTGGCGCGCATTAATCTTCGACAGCAACAGCATGCTGTTGGTAAGGCAAATGCAGATCTTGTAAAGGAGTCCAAGTAATGGCTACCGAATCTAAGGTTCATGTTAAGAAAATCGGCAAAGCGACGGTGCTCTTTAGATCTCCAGCTCGAATTACACTATTGATTGCCGGAATCTTCTTTATTCTGGCTCTTGTCGAGAATTTGACTGGCGCAACGGATATCACTTCTCCCGGTACATCTGGTGCAACTCTTCGCTTTGCAATTCCACTTCTTATGGCAGGACTCGGTGGACTTTGGGCTGAGCGTGCTGGTGTTATTAACATCGGTCTCGAAGGAATGATGATTGTTGGAACATGGACTGCAGCATGGTTTGGATACCTACATGGCCCACTTGTGGGCTTTGTAGCTGCTGCAATCTTTGGTTTAGCATCAGGGTTCTTTCACGCAATCCTTACAGTCAAGATTGGTATTGATCAGGCTGTTTCAGGACTTGCAATCAACCTCATCGCTGCAGGTGGTGCACGATACCTTTCAGGCGTCTTCTTCCCTCCTGTAGGTGGAGACCGAACAGTTTCACCTCCCGTTGATTCCTTCCCCACCTTTACGATTCCAGTAATTGCACCGATCCTTGAAAGCATCGATGCTCAGAACATTTTCTTTATCTCAAATCTTGCTGGAATTCTCCATGGATTAACTAAAGATGTATCGCTTGTAACAATCGCGCTACTCCTTCTAGTTCCGCTGACATCGTGGATCCTCTGGCGCTCAAAGTTTGGTCTACGTATGCGCTTCTCTGGAGAAAATCCAATGGCGGCAGAATCACTTGGTATCAATGTTTATCGCATTCGATATATCGCAGTCTCTGTATCCGGCATGCTCGCATCCCTTGGCGGTGCCTACCTTGCTCTCGTAGCCTCATCTGTTTATCGCGAGGGACAGACTGCAGGTCGAGGCTTTATCGGTTTGGCTACTGTGATCTTCGGTAACTGGAAGCCAAGTGGAGTCTTCGCTGGCTCAATTCTCTTTGGATTTACAGATGCACTTCGTGTGCGCCAAACCGAATCTGTGATGTCACTGATTATGGTTGCAGGCGTTGTCGCCTTACTCCTTTCTATCTTCTACTCAATCAATCGTCGCTGGAAGCCAGGACTCATTTCTGGAGCACTCGCACTCGTAGCTTGGTGGATTCACCAACGCGTAGATGTAATTCCACAAGAGTTTGTGACCGTCTTCCCTAACTTTGCAACGCTGATAGTTCTTACCTTCTTAGCCCAGCGATTAACGCCGCCGGCCATGGCAGGTATGCCGTATCGCCGCGGCTCGGAATAGGGGCTATGTAACAATGAGTGTAAATTGGAATTCACCTGTTTTAGCGAGCCTGCAACCAGTAGTTGACGGTGCAAAGCTGGTTCGTATCAACCAGCGAAAAATCACTGAAGTAGCAAATTGGATGGCCTACGAAGAGTTCGCTAAGCCAGATGGCTCAATGCTCTTTGATTTTGGTAACGATCCAGATGTCTTGATGGATTTCACTCTCGTTGTAAACACCATGAACTTTGCCTTCACAGATTTCTCAACTGGCGTGAAATTTGAGACGGATTACATGGGTAAACGCTGGTGTGATTCGGAAGCGATGCTCGCCTGTTTACATCGCGCGATTAACGCAGGGATCCCATTCTTTAGCGGTGAGTATCTATCTAAGGTCACACGTAAAGATCTTGAGTCAGTATTTGCCGGAACAATTGAGATGCCAATGCTCGATGAGCGCGTGGTTCTCTTCAATGAAGTGGGCCTCGTACTGGTTGAAAAGTACCAAGGACGTTACTCCAACTTCGTGCGCTCTTGCGCCCCACGTCTCTATGCCAATGGCGATGGCCTACTTGAGCGTTTGACGACAGAGTTTCCTCGTTTTCGCGATGTGAGTATGTATCACGGCTCAGAAGTCCACATCTATAAATTGGCTCAACTAGGTATCTGGGGAATGCATCTTGCTCTCTCTCCACGAGGTGCTTGGAAGTTAGAGGATGCAGAGAATCTCACCGCATTTGCTGATTACATCGTTCCTGTCGGCTTGCGCGTAATGAATATCTTTGAATATGCACCGGAACTTGAAAAGCAGATTAATGGTCTCGTTGAGGTAAAGCGAGATAGTGAAGCCGAGATTGAGCTACGCGCTAGCTCAATCTATGTGATCGCCAAACTTACTGAAGAGATCAATAAGCGCCGCCCAGGCATGGATCTGCTACTGCAACCACAGGTTGATTTCCGTTTCTGGAAGACCTATCACGCAACACATTGGCCACACCACCTAACTAAGACTGTGATGTACTAACAATGAAGATTTACTTTGCTGGTCCACTCTTTACTCCGTACGAGCGTTCATTTATCGATCAATGTGCCAAGCGCATGCGCGATGCTGGGATGGAAGTCTTTGTTCCGCACGAGATCCCATTGCCAGATCCGGTAACGCCTAAGTTTATTTTTGAGACCGATGCTCGCGAGGTACTCGGCGCAAACGTTGTTTTAGCTCTTCTTGATGGCCCTATGGTCGATGATGGAACAGCTAATGAGATTGGTATCTTCTGGGCAGAGATGCGCCACGACAAGAGCAAAAAAGGAATGATTGGATTGGTTACAGATACCCGAGTTATCCGTGACCGAAACATGATTGATGGCAAGGGCATTAACTTGTTCGTTCGTGGTTGCGTGGAAGATGCTGGCCACGTGGTTGATAGTTTTGATAAAGCGTTTGATATTCTGCTCAAGTGGCAGCAAGAAATAGACTCCTAATTTTCTAGTCTATTTTTAAATTCAGAGAAATAAAGAGAAACTGAGGACGTCTTGGCTGGCTCTTACGCGTCAATAATGCGCAAGCCCCATGCTCTATCAACTGTTGGATTTGGTGCACTTGGCCGAATTCCGATGGCGATGAATACTGTGGCAATCGTTTTTCTCGTCTCAGATGTGCGTGACTCATTTGCACTGGCTGGCCTCACCTCAGCTTTTTACACCATGTCGGGAGCGATCCTTAGTCCGCGCATCGGAAAGCTAGCCGATCAATTTGGTACGCGCTCAGTATTACTTCCAGTCACCGCAATTAATGCAGTAGCGACCTTGGGTCTTCTCTACTTTATCGATCATTCGACGGTAGGTCTGCTTTTGCTTGCCGCCGTTTGTGGTGCAACCTTTCCAAACCTTAGTAGTTATACAAGAACCCGCTGGAGCAGAACAATTGATAATCAGAAAGAACTTGGCTCTGCACTCTCACTTGAATCAGTCTTTGATGAAACTGCATTTGTTGTAGGACCTGCACTTGCCGGATTCCTACTTTCGCTTTACGGATCGCGCTCACCGCTACTAGCCGGACTGGTTTTTCTTGTAATCGGTGCAGTGGGTCTTGCGATCACCAGCACAGATCATGGTGGCTTTGCCAAAGTTCACGATGATCACGCCAGAGGAATCTTGGCGATTCCATATGTGAAATCACTGTTGGTCTCACTTATTGCTCTGGGACTTCTATTTGGCTCTAACTTTATTGTCATCATTGCAGTTGCAAAAGAGGCGGGGCGAGTAAGTGAAGGAGGGCTTTGGGTAGGTTTATATCCAATCGGAAGCATTGTTTCTGGACTGATTTACGGATTTATCCA
>JBILEX010000003.1:0-18804 GCA_044351895.1 Candidatus Planktophila sp. | reverse complement strand
AATCCGAATTGTCCATTGGTGAGCCCGATAGCATCTTTAATTTCTGGAATACGTGGAACCCAACCCATCGAAACCATGCCCATAAGAAGGAACATCGCTAGAAGTGACTTGCGAGCTTGCTCGGCAATTGCGACAGGGGCTGTTGCACGAAATCTCTGTGGGCTCATAGCGGCTAACGCTAAACCATCAGAGGACAATCGACAGACCTCATTGAAGATGTCGTACTATCCATATGTGGATCACATACTCGAACGCGCATCGGTAAAGCGTGCACAAGAAGCGATGGATCGCCTCAATGTAACTGGTCGTATTCATGCTTTAAGTGAAAGTGCCCGCACTGCCCAAGAAGCCGCCGATTCACTCGGGGTTGAAGTAGGCCAAATTGCATCTTCCTTAATCTTTAAACTTCCATCAGGCGGAGCCCTTCTGATTATTACAAGCGGACGCCATCGTGTTGATACAGATCTAGTTGCCAAGAATCTGGCAATTGAAAAGCTTGCACGCGTTGATGCCGATTTCGTAAAAGAAATTTCTGGTTATTCAATAGGTGGCGTGAGCCCACTGGGGTGGATTTCTAAGCCAGAAGTAATCCTGATTGATGAGGCGCTCAACGAGTACGACGTTGTCTGGGCTGCTGCCGGCCACCCTCACGCTGTTTATCCAACTTCATTCGGTGAATTACTCAATTGCACTGGCGCTACGCCAATGGTTGTTGGAGATTAATTGTGTCTCAAGTAGTCGTCGCATATTTCTGGACTATTAAGAAATCCGATCTTCCCTTTGCTCTCTTTTCGATGGCGCGAGATCGAGGTCGTCTGCGCAGATCTGCAGGTGTCAACTTTGCCAAAATGTTGGGTACTGGAACTGGTGAGAATTTCACGCCGAGTGATGCCGACCTCACACGTTGGGGCGCTCTCGTTGTTATTGATGAAAGTACTATGGAATTAATCGATTCCCTTGCGGTGATTCGTTCTTGGAATAAGCGAGCACTTCATGAAGTGCGACTGGTCCTCGATCCGATTTCGGCACACGGTGAGTGGTCTGGATCTAATCCATTTAACTGGAGCATTACACCAGCTTCAGATTCTCAAATTGTTGCAATTACTCGTGCACGAATTAAGTGGAGTCAGAACTTTAGGTTTTGGAGAGCAGTACCCCCAGTTTCAGCAGACCTGCACCAATCCCCTGGATTGATTGCAGCTATCGGCATCGGTGAAGCGCCAATTGGTTTACAGGGCACTTTTTCACTCTGGGAAAATGGAAAAGCCCTACGTGACTTTGCATATAAAGGTCAGGCACACCAGCGGGCGATAGAGGCAACAGCGGAGTACAACTGGTATGCCGAGGAGTTATTCTCGCGCTTTGCAGTACGTAATGTGCGTGGAAAACTCTAGTAAGGCAGACTTAGCCCATGTCGATTCGAGATTTCACACCACGAGCAAATCGTCGTCGTGGGCAGTCTCAACGCTCAAAAATCTTTCTTGCTCTCGTCCTCGCCGTGGCAATCTTGTTACAGATTCCATATCCACTTTTGGATGGAAGAGCGCTCGAGATATTTACACTCCTTACGGTGTACTTCGGTGCGGCCGCAATGTTGCTACATGCCCGATTAAGTTTTGGAAATAAATTTGCCCTTACCTATCTCGCGATAACAGTGCTATTTGCATGGGTGATTGAAACCATCGGAGTTAACACCGGGTGGCCTTTCGGCGTTTATGAGTACAGTGAAACTCTTGGCGTCTTTATCTTTGATGTTCCGTTAGTTGTCCTCTTTGCTTGGACGATGATGGCCTACCCAGCGCTCATTGCTGCTCGACGTATCGCGCGAGGCTGGGTATTTCTCTACGGCGGTGCAATCTTGATGGGTTGGGATCTCTTCTTAGATCCGCAGATGGTTGCAGCGGGACGTTGGACATGGGAAGTTACGGGTCGTTCATTTCCATATGCTCCAGAGATTCCATTATCGAACCCATTTGGATGGTTACTCTCTGGGCTTACCTTGATGGCAATCTTGAACTTTATTCTTCCAACAGAGCGTCGCAAGGATGCTCCGAGCACAATGGTTGCCGACATATATCTAGCGTGGAGTCTTGTTGGCGGATTCATTGCGCAATTCTTCTTCTTCGGCCGACAGGGGCTAGCAGTCGTCGCGTTCTTGATTTACGGGCTAATTCTTACTCCGTATTTCTTCACTCAGTGGCTTAATCGCAACTAACTGATATGTCCGCGCTTCTTAGTTTATCTGTCGTAATCAACGCATTTCTTTTAAGTATGGCAATCTTTAATGCCATCACAATCATTCGACCACGATCGCAGAGTTCAAAGAATTTAGGTTTCTCTCTCCTTGTTCCATGTCGCAATGAAGTTGAAAACGCAACAGAGCTTGTGGCCTCACTTGGCGCACTTGATCATCCCAATTTCGAAGTGATCTTTATTGATGACAACTCAACTGATGGCACCGGGGATTTGTTGCGTCAGGCAATTGCAAGTCGTCCTTTCATGAAGGTAATCAGTGCAGCCCAACTTCCAGATGATTGGATGGGTAAACCTTGGGCGTTATCGCAAGGACTTACCCACGCTACTTACGATTACATCGTCACGATCGATGCCGATGTTCGACTAGAGCCACATGCACTCTCGGCTATGGACGCTGTTTTGCAAAGAACAGGATCGGATTTTCTCTCTCCCTATCCATGCCAAGAAGCGGTAACTCTCTCCGAGAGACTGATTCAGCCACTCTTGCAGTGGACATGGATGACAACCGTTCCGCTTCGTCTGGCAATGCAGAGCTCACGCACATCATTGGCTGTTGCTAACGGACAGTTTCTCTTGGTTAAGAAGAGCGCCCTCATCTCATGTGGTGGGTTTGCGACAATTAAATCGAGCGTTCTTGATGACATTGATCTGGCACGCGTATTAATCCACGGTGGATTTCGTGGTGGAGTCTGTGATGGTTCAACAATCGCTTCGACTCGCATGTATTCATCGTTTAGCGAAATTCGCGCAGGGTATGGAAAATCAATGTCCACGGGATTCGGTGGAATCTTTGGTTCTCTCGCACTTGTTTTTGTGATGGCAGTTTCTGGAATTCTGCCTTTCATCGGTTCGATTGCAGGCTCCCCCATCGCAACAGCATCTCTATTGATGGTTATAGCCTCACGAATAGTCTCGGCTATTTCATCGCGGTCACTTCTTATTGATGCACTACTGCATCCCATCTCTGCACTTCTATTTATCTACTTGCTGATCTACTCAAATCTCTTCCACTCAAGGATCACGTGGAAAGGCCGGCCAGTATGAGCAACGAAAAGAAAGATGTAGTTGTTATTGGCGCAGGCATGGGTGGAATGGCAACGGCTGCGCGTCTTGCAAAAAAGGGATACCGCGTACAAGTATTTGAAGCCAGCGATCGGCACGGTGGAAAATGTCGAACTGAGTGGATCAATGGTT
Organism: Candidatus Planktophila sp.; assembly: GCA_044351895.1. Taxonomy (GTDB): domain Bacteria; phylum Actinomycetota; class Actinomycetes; order Nanopelagicales; family Nanopelagicaceae; genus Planktophila. Next base: position 15,354 of record JBILEX010000003.1, on the reverse strand, counting down.
ATGCCTTCGATACAGGTCCATCACTTCTCACGCTGCCCGCTGTCTACCGTGATCTTTTTCAACGTACAGGAGATGTGTTGGGTAGGGTCGTTGAACTCAAGCCAGTAGATCCTTCATTTGATTATCGCTTCCACGATGGATCGTCTGTGAAATTTGCTAATCTTTCTCGAAAGAAAACTTTAGAAGCAATCACAAGTTCATATGGCGCTTCGGCATCGCTCGAATGGGATCAGATCATGCGCCGAGCTGAGGCAATGTGGGATGTTTCGCGCGAGCCGTTTATTGAATCAGAGTTGAAATCTATCGCCTCACTCCTCAAGCGTAGATCGCTGATGAGAGATCTATACGTTATCGCGCCATGGAAATCAATCCGTGGGCTAACAATTAAGAGTCCGCATCTTCGCAAGATTCTCGATCGCTATGCCACATACAGTGGTTCAGATCCTCGCGTTGCACCTGCGGTCTTATCGTCAATCGCCTTCGTCGAAGAGGCATTTGGTGCCTGGCATATCACCGGTGGAATCGGAAAGTTAGGTGATGCTCTCTATCAACGTTGCTTAGATCGCGGAGTCACTTTTGAGTTTAATACTCGAGTTTCAGAAATCACCCACGATAAGGGAGTCGTGACAGGAGTAGCGCTGACAGATGGCCGCAACATCTCTACTACAACAGTTGTCGCTAATGCCGATGCGGGAATGATTTATTCAAGCCTGATCAAAAACCCACCAGCATCTGTTCGTAAGGCTTCTCGCGCAATAGCAAAGATGGAGCCATCACTTGCTGGTTTCTCTCTATTGCTAGGACTTCGCCCTTCATCTGAGCCAAAGCTTGAGCACCATACAGTTTTATTTCCAGATAATTACGATGAAGAGTTTAAATCTATCTTTAGCAAGAATGTTCCGGTCGAAGATCCAACGATCTATATCTGTGCCCCACACGATGTGACTATGGTTGAAAAAGAAGGCCATGAGGCTTGGTTTGTTCTCGTTAATGCACCACGTCACGGAGTCGATAGTTTTAATTGGAGCGATCGAGAATTTGCCGAACAATATGCGCAGAAGATTATTGATCGCATCGAAGCCCGCGGAATTCAGGTTCGCAACCGTCTTGAATTTTTAGAGATTCGTACCCCTGCAGATTTAGAGGCGAGCGTCTTAGCTCCTGGCGGTTCGATCTACGGTACTTCTAGCAATGGTTCACAGAGTGCATTTAATCGCGCCAAGAACCGCAGTCCGCTTAAGGGTTTGTATTGCGTAGGTGGAAGTGCTCATCCCGGCGGAGGTTTACCGCTTGTGGGGCTCAGTGCTGAAATTGTTGCGCAGGCAATACTTACGCAAGATGGCGGCGAGCAGCTCTCATCACTTGATAGACACTAAATGTTGCCATCGCTGTAAAGATATAGATCGCAACTGGAGCAAAGGAGAAGCTCAGTAACTCGAGGACCATAAAGATTGCAATTGCACTGGCGCGCACTGGACGTTCTGCAATAGTGACAACGCCAATTTCGTGAAAACCAAGGGATGCCATACGTGCTCGGGCATACTCCTGGGTGAGTGCAAGGGCAAATAGCGCTAAACAAATCTCTGGTGAAATCCCCCATTGATACAGGGCAAAAAACCAGAGTCCTTCTGTGATGCGGTCGGCAATTGCATCAAGGGTTGCACCGAATTTACTTACCTTGCCTGAAACAATCGCAACGCTGCCATCAACGCCATCGCAAATTAGTGAAAGCACAAGGAAGAGCAGTCCGATTGCCGAGTATGGATAGAAGAGCAGTGCAACACCGCTGAGTACGCCCAGAAGAGTAAGAACATTGGGAGTAATGCGAAGCGCACTTAGCCCTCGAGCCATCACGTAAGAAATGCTCAACCATCCCTTAACGATTCCCTTAATTTCGGCATCGAGATGAAGTGTGCTCCATGAGGCAAAGAACTCTTCGCGTTTCATCCCTTAGCGCCGATCTTGCAAAGATTCAAAGATCTCACTTGTAGCAGTTGAGCTATTCATTGTGTAGAAGTGAATTCCTGGTACTCCTGCATCGATCAAGTCGTTACAGAGATTAAGTGCGATCTCTACTCCAAGTTTGCGCACATCTTCCGGATTATCTTCAACTGCGGCAAATCGTGATGCGATCGAATCAGGAATAGGCGTTCCACCAAGTTCTGCCATTTTGGTCAAGAGCTTCACATTAGTAACAGGGAGTACGCCTGCAATAATTGGCATTGTTGATCCACGTTTTGCTAGAGCGTCAACTAATCGCTTCCACTTATCTACTTCGAAGAAAAATTGAGTTGTGGCAAAAGATGCACCGAGTGATTCTTTACGTAAGAGGACATCGATATCTTTATCAAAATTACCCTCAGAGTTTGGGTGACCATCAGGAAAGGCTGCGACGCCAATCGTAAAGTCACCGTGTTCACGCGCTAAAGAAATTAGTTCGTCAGCGTGAGTCAGTCCGCCATCAACTGGCGTCCATGGTGCTCGTGGTCCACCGACAGGATCACCACGCAACGCCAAGATACTTTTAATTCCAGATTCGGTATATCTATGCAAAATCTCGATCAGTTCATCGCGAGTAGAACCGACGCATGTTAAGTGAGCAACGGTTGGAATACTGGTCCGCGCAGTGATCTCTGATGTGATGCGTATTGTGCGATCGCGAGTGCCGCCACCTGCGCCATATGTAACGGCGACAAAATCTGGGTGAAGTGTGGCAAGGCTAGATAAGGCTTGCCAGAGGCGCTCTTCCCCCGCCACATCTTTGGGAGGGAAGAACTCAAATGAGTACATTCGCTTTTCAAGTCGCATCTCCACGCGGTCAGGGTACCGTTGCCCTCGTGAATAGTCAGGTTATGGATGAGCTCGCATCGGTTCGCGAGCAAGTGCAAGCAGCTTTGGCTACATATTTATCGCAAGCCCGCGCACATTTGACCACTATCGGATCTCAATTAAGTCCGGTCTGTGATGGCCTTGAAGAATTTATTCTTGATGGTGGGAAACGCCTTCGTCCACTCTTTGCCTACGCCGGCCATAAGGCAGCAGGAAAAGATGTCGGAGCAGCCGAGATAAAAGCCTTTGCAAGTTTGGAATTCTTACAAGCCTGCGCGTTGATTCATGATGATTTGATGGATGCATCCGATACTCGTCGCGGAAAACCTGCGATGCATCGTAGATTTGAGAACTTGCATCAAGAACAAGCGCTAGCTGGTCTCTCAGATCAATTTGGCGCAGCTGCTGCAATTCTTTTAGGTGATCTTGCCCTTGTTCAATCAGATCACATGCTTCACACATCAGGAATTTCATCTGACCAATTACTTGATGCACTGAGCGTCCATGACGAAATGCGCATTGAGTTAATGGCTGGTCAATATCTCGATGTTCGCGAAGCTGGTGAAAAGAGCTTTAACGTCGAGCGATCACTCCGTATCGCCCGATTCAAATCTGGAAAATACAGTATTGAGCGTCCGTTACATCTAGGAGCAACCATTGCTCTGCGAGATCCAGCAGTTCGAACTCCGTTGACATGGAGATTATCTGAGTACGGTCTTCCTCTCGGAGAAGCGTTCCAACTGCGAGATGATCTTTTAGGTATCTTTGGAGATCCTGCCGTTACTGGCAAGCCTGCAGGAGATGACTTACGCGAAGGAAAGCGCACCGTCTTGATGGCTATGGCGATGGAGCGCACCACAGATGCCGGTCGTAAAGAGTTATCTACCTATCTGGGAAATCCTGATCTCTCTCCTGAAGTTATCGAAAAACTTCGTGGAATTATCAATGAGAGTGGCGCTGTTGAAAGCGTCGAGGGGTTAATCGAAAAACTCACCTTTGATGCGCTAACAGCTTCTCGATCAGAAGAAATCGCACCAGATGCACATGAACTATTGGCCGCCCTTGCAGCAAGTGCAACTGCGCGGAAGAGCTAGGGGAAAAAATGGTCGCACGTATCAAGGGTCCAACAGATCACGTTGTAGTTGTCGGTGCTGGGTTGGCCGGATTAAGCGCAGCGCTACGTCTTGCTGGAGCAGGCCGTAAAGTCACCGTCCTAGAACGAGCAAGTGTTCCTGGTGGTCGCAACGGCCTACTTAACAAAGATGGCTACGCCTTTGATACAGGTCCTTCAGTATTAACAATGCCTTCATTGATTCAAGATGCATTCTCATGTGTGGGCGAGGATATGAAAGATTGGTTAGAGCTCACACCAGTAAAGCCGCTCTACCGCGCCTTCTATCATGACGGAAGCATCATCAACGTTCATGCAAATACTGCAGAGATGGAAGAAGAGATTCGGCAGACTGTCAGCGCTGAAGAGGCGCTCGGGTATCGACGTTACGTGGACTTTGTAACCAAGTTGTATAAGTATGAGATGAATGACTTCATCGATCGCAATATTGATTCGCCCTTTAATCTTTTGACGCCAAACCTTGCCCGTCTTGTTGCACTCGGCGGATTTAGACGCCTTGCGCCGAAAGTCAACCAATTCCTTAAAGATCCTCGCTTGCAGAAGGTCTACTCATTCCAGGCTATGTATGCCGGTGTCAGCCCACAACAAGCGCTAGCAATCTATGCAGTAATTGCTTACATGGACTCAGTCAACGGCGTCTTCTTCCCTAAGGGTGGAATGCACGCAGTTCCTCGTGCTCTTGCAGCTGCTGCGCAAAAACATGGCGTCGTCTTTAAATATGACACTGAAGTTACCGGCGTTGAAGTGGTCAATAAGCGCGCCCGCGCAGTAACAACAGCATCTGGTGAGCGCTATGAGTGCGATGCCATTGTGATGAATCCAGATCTTCCAGTTGTTTGGCGCGATATTCTCGGTAAGACTCCCCTGAATATCAAGCGTCTGAAGTACTCACCATCATGTGTGACTCTTCTCGTGGGATCTTCGAAGAAATACGACCATACCGCCCACCACAATATTCACTTCGGTGAATCCTGGGATGGCGTCTTTGACGAATTGATCAACAAGAAAATACTGATGACAGATCCATCAGTGCTTGTCACAATTCCAAGTAAAGATGATCCAGCTCTAGCACCTGCAGGAAAAGAGTCGTATTACATTCTCTATCCGACTCCTAACCTGGATGCAGATATTGATTGGAAAAAGCAGGCTGGCCCATACCGTGATCAGATGATTAAGACTCTAGAAGAGCGCGGATATACAGACTTCGAAGCCGGTATCGAGACTGAAGTGATGACAACACCTCTTGACTGGGAGAGCCAAGGAATGATGCGCGGTGCACCATTTGCTAGCGCACACACCTTCTTCCAGACAGGTCCATTTAGACCACGCAACATTGCAGCAGGTTTTGAGAACATCGTCTTTGCCGGTTCAGGTACACAGCCAGGTGTTGGAGTTCCAATGGTTCTCATCTCAGGTCGTCTAGCCGCAGAGCGAATTGTTGGACCCGTTAAGTAATGAACGAACTTGATGCAGCAGGGATCACGGATCCCGCACTGCGCGCTTCGTATGCCGAGTGCAAGCGATTAAATTCGCTTCACGGAAAGACGTATTACTTAGCAACCCTTCTTCTTCCACATGCCAAGCGACCATTTGTCCATGCACTCTATGGTTTTGCGCGCTATGCAGATGAGATTGTTGATGATCTAGCATCAACCCTTTCGCCACAAGAAAAAGCGGATGTCTTGCGAACCTGGAGCTCTGGGGTGCTTGCAGATCTTGAAACGGGAAAGAGTAATGACTCAGTTGGCGCCGCACTCGTTGATACGGTCTCGCGCTTTCATATTCCCCACCAACACTTTGTGGATTTCCTTCACTCAATGGAGATGGATCTAACGGTTACTACATATGCCACTTTCGATGATCTCTATGAGTATGTCTACGGATCTGCGGCAGTTATTGGTCTGCAGATGTTGCCGATCCTAGGAACGATTACAGATGGTGCCTACGAGAGTGCGAAGAATCTTGGAGTGGCTTTTCAATTGGCAAACTTCATTAGAGATGTTGATGAAGACCTTGATCGTGGACGTATCTACTTGCCGCTTGATGAACTTGCCGCCCACGGAGTTACAGAAGAGATGCTCTATGCGCGAGTTCTTACACCTGAAATTACTGCAGCGCTGAAGTTCCAGATCGCTCGCGTCCGCCAATTGCAGAAAGAAGCAGATAGCGGAATCGAACTACTGGACCCAACTAGCCGACCATGTATTCGTGCGGCAAGTGAGCTCTACTGTGGAATAGTTGATGAGGTTGAAGCCATTGGTTATGACATCTTTAACAAGCGAGCGAAAACGTCTACTGCACGCAGACTTCGTGTTGCAGGCAAGGCCTACATTCAGGCTCTTTCTGCCAGACGTGCGCTAAACTAAAAACGCGGGAGCACATGCGTTACTTGTAACGCTGCTGAGAGGATCTCAACGCGAGATCGACCGCTAGACCCGTCCGGTAATGCGGATGTGGAAAGGATCTAACTATGTCTACCCTCGAAATCATCGCAGCGTTTATTTCATTTATCGGTGTCGCACTCGGAGTTACAGGAAAGAGAATTACCTGGCCTTGGTGGGCGGTGAGTAGCGCACTCTATGGAGTTCTCTTTATCCAATGGGATCTTTTTGCTAGCGCAGCGCTACAACTTGTATTCATTGCCGCCGCTATTGCAGGTTGGTTTGGTTGGGGAAAGAAAGGCGCGATCCCAGGTCCGCTTAAAAATAGTTATCGAATCTACACAGCTGGAGCAATCATTCTTGCCACTCTCGCACTTGCGCCAATTCTTGATCGTATTGGTGCTGCATCCACCTACGCCGATGCGATTCTACTCTTTGGATCAATCGCCGCTCAATTACTCATGGTCTATGAGAAGTATGAAACGTGGATTCTCTGGCTCATTGTTGATATCGGATACACCGCGCTCTACTACAGCCAAGAGCTATATCTCACCTCGATGCTCTATCTTGTCTTTACAGTTGTAGCAGCTGTGGGTTGGAGACGATGGTATGCAACTTATCGAAGCACTATCTGAGATAACACTTGGAGTCGATCAACCCATCATCGCAATTGATGGGCCAGCAGGTGCGGGAAAGACGACTCTGGCATCGACAATTTCTTTAGCGCTTTCACCACAGTTGAGCACAACCGTCATTCATATGGATGAGCTCTATCCTGGATGGCACGGTGCACTTGGCCAAGAGTTAACCAAGACGCTGACGTGGCTCACCTCATGCCATAAAGCGAAGAAGCCACTGCTGTATTCATCATTTAACTGGGTTACCAATGAATTCGACCCACCCACGTCACATGCTTCTACTCAATTGCTCATTCTCGAAGGCGTCGCAAGTGCTCAGATTGCAATCGAAGATTCCTTAGCCACCACAATTTGGCTCGATCTGGATCCAGCGATTGGTTATCAACGAGTGATCGAACGTGATGGTGAGAAAATCTCCCACGAAATGAAGCAATGGCTTGTAGTGCAGGAGCAACACTTTGCAGCAGATAAGACGAAAGAACGCTGCGATTTCCTGCTTTCAACCTAAAATTTACCCATGTCCGACCTCACTGGAAACCTCATTGATGGTCGCTATCAACTCTTGCGCCAGATGGATGCCGGAGGCATGGCGACAATTTACGAGGCGATTGATACGCGCCTTGATCGCCGAGTGGCAGTCAAAATCATGCACGCCCATCTTGCACAAGATGAACAGTTTGTTGAGCGTTTCATTCGCGAAGCCAAGGCTGCAGCGGCTTTAAGCCATCCAAATATTGTTGCTGTACAAGACCAGGGGTGGAACCAGAGCGGAATTCCTGCGGTCTTTATTGTTATGGAACTTGTCGACGGGCATACGTTGCGCGAATACCTCAATGAGCGCGGGAAGATCGCTGTTGCTGACGGAATTAAATTTCTACTCCCAGTACTTAGCGCGCTCGGTGCCGCACATCGTTTAGGAATTGTTCATCGAGATGTAAAACCAGAGAACATTCTTGTATCTAAAGAAGGTCGCATAAAGATCACAGATTTTGGTCTGGCAAAGGGTGCGATGATCGGAAGCACGATGACGGCTGAATCAAGTGTCATCTTGGGTAGCGTCTCCTATCTCTCCCCCGAACAGGTCTCGCGTGGAATTGCCGATTCGCGGAGCGATGTTTATTCGGCAGCGATTACCGCCTTTGAAATCTTTACTGGAACAAAACCTTTTGAAGGTGAAGAACCAATCCAAATCGCATTTATGCATGTGAATTCTCGTGTGCCACGCATTAGTACTTTGATTCCTGATGTTCCCAAGACGCTCGACGATCTTATCTTTGCCGCAACGAGTGTGGATCCGGATGAACGTCCTCGAGACTGTCAGATTTTCCACAGTCAACTAATGTCGATCTCACAAGCGCTTAACCCAGGTGCGCCTCAACTGAGTCTTGAGCTAGATATCCCTATCGCTCCAATGAGAAGCAAGAGTAAGAAGAAATCTCGTGGAAAGTTTGCGCAGATGACCGAGAGAATCTCGCTTACGCTTCCAGTTGCCACAGCAAAGGAGACCACAGTGCAGGTCCGCGAGCGAAGAAAAGTGAGCAAACGAGTCCGTCGCAATAGATGGATTGCAGCAGGGTTAGCCGTACTTCTAGGAATTTCTACCTGGTGGGTCCTCATTGGTCCCGGTGCCTCAATTAAATTCCCTTCAGTTGTGGGGGCAACAACTGAGCAAGCAAATTCAACACTCACCGCACTGGGCTTAACAACAGCAATCATTGAAGAGCGTTTTGATGAAGATATTGCGAAGGGTCGAGTGATTTCTACCGATCCATTTGCTGGTGATTCGATTGCGCCCGGAGGAACAGTTGAACTTGTCGTATCCAAAGGTGCAGAACGCTACACAATTCCTTCTCTCCTGAAGCTCACTCCGGAAGCTGCCGTCAATCTCTTAGCGAAGTCTCCACTTAAGGTTGGCGAAATTACGGAAGTCTTCAATGCAACCATTCCAAAGGGATTTGTGATCTCATCAAATCCTGCACAGGGGGCTAAGGTAAAACGAGATACCGTTGTTGATCTGGTCGTCAGCAAAGGGTTCGAAACTTTTAACCTCGCATCTTTTGTTGGAACAAATGGCGAACAAGCGCTCAATGAGTTAACTGCCGCTGGTTTTAATGTGACGACAACCTATGCTTTCGATGAAAAGGCGATGCCTGGTGAAGTTATCTCACAGCAACCGGCAGCAGGTTCTCCTCTTCCTAAAGGAGCTGCAGTAGAAATCTTTGTCTCTAAAGGTTCTGCCTTTGTCTACATCCCTAACGTAATGCGTTATACCCAGGACCGTGCCGTTGCACTTCTTGAGGATTTAGGGTTAAAGGTTGTAGTGAAGAAGGTTACAAAGAGTGCCAAGTTAGTTATTGGGATCGATCCGAAGGTAAACGCCAAGGTTAAGCGTGGAAGTACGGTGACTCTCACAGTAGGGTAGGCCAATGCCAAAAGCAGCCTTGCCTCGTATCGGAGCCCACACACCTACTAGCGGTGGAATGGCCAAGCGTTCCATTGAATACGCGCGCATTACAGAAGCTGAAGCGATTCAAGTCTTTACTTCAAATCCACGCGGCTGGGCGATGCCTGAAACAAATCATGAGGCAGATGCGCTATTCCGTGAACGAGCAGATGAGTTAGATTTGGAAGTTTATGTTCACGCCCCCTTCCTCATTAACTTAGGTTCACCAACTGAAGGAACGTATAAGAATTCTTTAGCGTCGACAGAATATTCACTCAAGCGAGGTCAAGAAATTGGCGCGCTAGGCGTTGTAGTTCATACAGGCTCTGCCGTAAATGAAGACTTTATCGATAGCGCGTGGAAGCAAATTCACGAAGGCATGATGCCTATCCTAAATGCGCTCACCGATGATGCTCCATATTTATTACTTGAACCAACTGCCGGACAGGGCCAATCACTCGTTAAACGTTTAGAAGATTTAGCGCATTACCTCAAAGCGCTTGAGTACCATCCTAAAGTTGGTATCTGTCTTGATACCTGCCATGTTTTCGCCGCAGGTCATGACATTGCGAAAAAGGGTGGCATGAAAGAGACCCTTGATCTCCTCGTAGAAGTTGCTGGCGCAGAACGTATTCAACTGATTCATGCCAACGATTCGATGGATGTCTGTGGCGCGCTCAAAGATCGTCATCAAAATATTGGTGAGGGTTTTATAGGCACAGATCCATTCAAAGAATTGTTGGCTCATCCTGCTGTGGTCAACGCTCCCCTGATTCTTGAAACTCCGGGAATGGAACCTGAGCACGGAAAAGAGATTGCACTCCTGAAGAAATTGCGAAAGGGCTAAGGCTTCACCGTGATGAAAACCCATGCTGCCCGAATGCGCCTTGCCCCGGTTGCACTGATTTTGTTAGCAGCATCTTGGGGTCTGGCGTTTGTAATTATGAAAGATTCGATTGAGCGCCAGAGTGTGAATAGCTTTCTCTTTACTCGGTTTCTTTGTGCGATCGTTTTTCTAGTGGCCTTTAGGCCCACGGTATTTCGCCAGATCACAAAAGATCTTTTTATTAAGGCATTTGCGGCTGGCCTAATTTTAGGTGCTGGCTACATATTGCAGACTGAAGGGCTAGCCAGGACCGGAGCTGCGATCACAGGTTTTGTTACAGGACTTTATGTCGTTGCAACGCCACTGATCTCTGCGCTTTTCTTAAAGAAGAAAATTTCTTTCTTTACATGGGGATGCGTCGCACTAGCAACAGTTGGCTTAGCACTACTGTCACTTCGCGGTTGGTCTATGGGCTTTGGAGAATTCCTAGTACTGCTCTGTGCAATCGCATTCGGTGCACATATTGTTGCTCTCGGTCAATGGAGCGCTGGGCGAGATGTCTATGCCATGACTACTGTGCAACTCTTTGCCGTCACTGTTCTTACTGGTGGATTCGCCTTTGCAGAGGGCTATCAAGCCCCTCCTGATTACGGAGTTTGGGCTGTCGTCATCTTTACCGCAATTGTCTGCACCGCTTTTGGATTCATTGTTCAAACATGGGCTCAGGCTCATATCGAACCAACTAAAGTTGCAGTTATTTTGACCCTGGAAATAGTTTTCGCCGCGCTCTTTGCAATCACTCTTGGAAGCGAAACAATGACGTTCCAGGTTGCACTCGGTGGATTAATCCTGCTCATCGCGATGTGCCTCATTGTTGTTAAGGAACCCTCTAATGATTGATCTACGGTCAGATACCGTCACGGTTCCCTCTGCTGAAATGCGTGAAGTAATTGCAACTGCTCCAGTCGGCGATGACGTCTATGGAGACGACCCCACAGTAAATGCACTCGAAGAAAGAGTAGCCGCACTTTTTGGTAAAGAGGCTGGACTATTTACTCCTACCGGATCTCTTGCCAATCAGTTGATGATGCGCACTCTTGTGCAACCCGGTCAGGAAATTCTCGCGGAAACTAATTCACATGTTGTCCGTGCCGAACTAGGTGCTGCAGCAACGTTTTCAGGAATTACCACGCGCACGTGGCTAGCACCTTCAGGATTATTGAACGCCTCTGAACCACTGGCAATTGCTGCACCAAATGCTGGTCCATATTTAGTATCTACCGCTGCAATCGCAATTGAAAATACCCACAACTTCGGTGGCGGAACAGTTCAGCCTCTTGATCAGATGAAATCACTCTATGAACAAGCCCATGCCATGGGGATTGCGATCCACCTCGATGGTGCACGTATCTGGAATGCACACGTAGCCAGTGGTGTTGCGCTTGCTGATTACGGCAAATATGCCGACACGATCAGCGTCTGTTTCTCTAAAGGTCTGGGCGCACCTATCGGCTCTATGGCTCTATCAACGAAAGAAAACATCGCCTCTGCGCGGGTATGGCGCAAGAGATACGGTGCAGGAATGCGACAAGTAGGAATTCTTGCTGCAGCAGCTGACTACGCCATTACACATCACATCTCAGATCTTTCAGATGATCATCGCCGAGCAAAGGCACTAGCCACTGCAATAGCTAAGGTTGACTCTTCACTGATTGACCCAACCACGGTGGCGACAAATATTGTCGGACTGAATCTAAAGACTTTGGGGATTACTGCTGCAGAACTTGCGCAGCGTTGCAAAAATGCTGGTCTGCTTATTGGAGCCCTCGGCCCATACTTTGCTCGTCTTGTGACGCACCGTGACTTTGATGATGCACAGTGCGATCAAGCAATTGAAGTTTTACGCAAGACCCTCGTGGCGTAAGAGCCACTCTTTCTTGTTTACACCGTAGGCGTAACTTCCAAGTGCTCCCCCAGTTTTTACAATGCGATGGCAAGGAACAACAAGCATGATGGCATTCTTCGCGCACGCGCTACCTGCAGCGCGCACCGCCTTTGGACTTCCTGAATTCTTCGCCAGATCTGCATATGAAATTACCTTGCCTGCACGTATGCGGCGCATCGCTTTCCATGCGGCTTGTGAAAATGAACCACCCGGCTGGCTTACCTTAATTCCGTTAATGGCGTTAAGGTCTCCATCAAAATAATCTGAGATGAGATCTGAAATCACGGGAATCCTGCTTACTTCTTTAAAGTCAGAGCCCTGATAGATTGAATCGAGCCCAGCTTTGAGCGCTCGTATTGAGCTTAGATTTGCACCGAGCAACAGTTCACCATCAGCGATGAGATTAAGCGTTCCCACCGGAGTTGATGTTGATGCAATCAGTAGGGCCATGAGATGTGTCCTTTAGCGATCGCGCAACATCTCAGCGACAAGAAATGCTAGCTCGAGTGATTGTGAGTGGTTAAGGCGTGGATCGCAGGCGGTCTCATAACGTGAGGCAAGGTCAGTCTCAGAAATCTTTTCGCCACCGCCTAGGCATTCGGTGACATCATCACCAGTGAGTTCAATATGAATTCCGCCTGGATGAGTGCCTAATGACTTATGTACTTCAAAGAATCCCTTTACTTCATCCATGACGTCATCGAATTGACGGGTCTTATAACCGGTGGCAGATTCGAAAGTATTGCCATGCATGGGATCACAGACCCACAAGACCTGTGCACCCGACTTAGTGACACCATCGACAAGTGCTGGCAGTGCCTCGCGAATTTTTCCAGAACCCATGCGCGTGATGAATGTAAGACGACCAGGTTCGCGGTTTGGATCTAAGCGGTCAATTAAACGTAGCGCATCATCAACTGTAGATCTTGGTCCAAGTTTGACGCCGATTGGATTGCGAATCTTGGAGGCGAAATCAATGTGTGAGCCGTCTAGCTGACGAGTACGTTCACCGATCCATAAGAAGTGAGCAGATACATCGTAAGGATCACCTGTACGAGAATCGATTCTAGTCAGTGACTTTTCGTATTCGAGAATCAAGGCTTCGTGGCTGGAATAGAAATCAACGCTCTTAAATGATTCAGGGTCGACCCCTGCTGATTTCATGAAACTTAACGCTCGATCGATCTCTTTCGCCATCTCTTCGTAGCGAACGCCAACACTAGAGTCACGGATAAAGCCCTTGTTCCATTCGTGAACGCGGCGGATATCGGCAAAACCACCTTGAGTAAATGCTCGGACAAGGTTGAGTGTTGCAGCAGATGTGTTGTAGACATCAACTAAGCGCTGTGGGTTTGGAGTGCGCGCGCTTAAAGTAAATTCAAGATCGTTGACTGCATCGCCTCTGTAGGCAGGAAGTGTGACATCCCCACGAGTTTCCAAGTCATTCGATCGAGGCTTGGCAAACTGTCCAGCCATGCGACCCACTTTTACAACGGGAAGGCTTGAGTAGTACTGCAAAACTGCTGCCATCTGCAGAATCGTCTTGATGCGATTGCGGATGGAATCAGCTGTGGCAGCAACAAAAGTCTCTGCGCAATCTCCACCTTGTAACCAGAATGCATTTCCTGCTGCAGCTTGCGCAATCTTAGTTTTTAGATCATCGCACTCTCCAGCAAAGACTAGAGGAGGCAAAGTTTTCAAACGTGTGACTGCAGCCTGTACAGGTTCACCATCTTTTCCACCGGGCCACTGTGGTTGCTGAGCAGCCACAAGGCTTTCGTCAAAGAGTGAATCAAGTGAAGTCATCATGGTCCTAAGGATAGAAGGTGTGAGTCAGTTCTTGTATCGGGATTATCCGAAGAAGATTTCAGACTCTTTGTAGCGCTCGATAGGTACTGTCTTGAGCTTTTCGGTAGCAGTTGCCAACGGCACGCGAACGATATCCGTGCCGTGGAGTGCAACCATCTTGCCCCAGTCACCCTCAGAGGCTGCCGTGATCGCTTGAAGACCAAAGCGGGTAGCGAGAACGCGGTCAAAAGCTGATGGTGTTCCACCGCGCTGAATGTGACCGAGCACCGAAGTGCGCGCTTCCTTGCCGGTTTTTCTTTCAATCTCTTTAGCCAACCACTCGCCAATTCCTGAAAGCTTCACATGGCCAAATGCATCAAGTTCTGAATCCTTAGTAATCATGTCACCATCTTGCGGGATGGCACCTTCTGCAATCACGATGATCGGTGCGTAAGAAGATTTGAAACGAGATTCGACCCACTCGCAGACCTTATCGACAGAGAATTTAACTTCAGGGATCAAGATGCAAGCTGCTCCGCCGGCGATACCTGAGTGGAGTGCAATCCAACCTGCATGGCGACCCATCACTTCAACGATCAGCGCGCGATGGTGTGATTCTGCTGTGGTGTGAAGGCGATCAATCGCTTCGACTGCAATATTCACAGATGTATCAAATCCAAATGTGTAATCAGTATTGTTGAGATCGTTATCGATCGTCTTTGGAACTCCAATTACCTTTACTCCGAGTGCATCAAGCTTTGTTGCAACGCCGAGAGTATCTTCGCCACCAATTGCGATGAGGGCATCAATTCCCTGATCTGCAAGGTTCTGCTTGATGCGCTCTACGCCGTTTTCGATTTTAAATGGGTTGGTGCGAGATGAACCAAGAATTGTTCCTCCACGAGGCAAGATGCCGCGAGTGGTCTCAAGATTGAGCTCCATCGTGTAGTTCTCTAACGGGCCTTTCCAGCCATCGCGAAAACCTACAAACTCGTGTCCGTACTCCTTGACGCCTTTGCGGACAACTGCGCGAATAACAGCATTAAGTCCTGGGCAATCTCCGCCACCTGTAAGTACACCAATACGCATTTGTCTAAACTCCAAAAGTAGAAAGTGGGCTTAATTGATAAGCCAAAGAGTGGTCAACGTTGACAGGGACAGTCTAGCCTTGCCCCATGGCTAATCAACTCATCGCAGGCGTGGATTCCTCAACTCAGTCGGTAAAAATTGTGATCCGTGCTGCAGATACTGGCGAGTTAGTACGCGAGGGACGCGCACCACATCCCGATGGAACTGAAGTAGATCCCATCCATTGGAAAAACGCTCTCGATGTTGCAATTGCGCAGGCAGGTGGCCTTGATGATGTCGCCGC
>JBILEX010000053.1:0-6398 GCA_044351895.1 Candidatus Planktophila sp. | reverse complement strand
TAAGTACTACCCATCTTGTTCAAGCTATGCACTCACTGCAATCCAAAACCACGGGTTAAAAGGAGTCGCTATGGCGACATGGAGGGTATTGCGATGCAATCCATGGTCACATGGAGGAGTCGATTACGTAAAAACAGATGAAAAAACCATTACAGAGCAATCACTTCAGAGCATGAAAGCGGCGGCATAACCATGGGCTTTATTCTTAATCCACTTTACAACTTAGTTTCTGGAATCATTGTTCTATTCCACAACCTCCTATCACCACTCTTTGGAGAAGATAGTGGTGTTACGTGGTCGCTCTCGATCATGGGTCTTGTGGTAATTATCCGAATTGTTTTGATCCCACTCTTTGTAAAGCAGATTAAGAGCCAGCGCGCTCTTACTGCCCTTCAACCACACATGAAGGAGATTCAAAAGAAATACAAAGACGATCGCCAAAAACAATCAGAAGAGATGATGAAGCTCTACAAAGAGCATAAGACAAATCCTCTTGCGTCATGTTTCCCAATCCTTGCCCAAGCCCCAATCTTCTTCGCACTCTTCACAGTACTTAATGGAATTGCTGCAAAGACTGACGCAGGGGTTCCAGCACCAATCGCGCGCGGATTTCTCAAAGGTGATTATTTAGAGAGTGCGGCTCAAGCTAAATTCTTCGGCGCAAAAATTTCTGAGACATTCTTGGGTAGCGATGACATGAGGGTAAAGCTTGTCACCGTGCTACTTATTTTTGTTATGTCAGCAACGACATTTACAACCCAGCGTCAATTAATGACAAAAGGAATGCCAAAGATGGATGCAAGCAACAATATGATGTTGCAGCAGCAGAAAATTATGTTGTATTTATTCCCGGTAATTTTCGCAATCTCAGGTGTTAACTTTCCAGTCGGTGTATTGATTTATTGGTCAACAACAAACTTCTGGACATGGGGACAGCAGTACTACGTCATCAAGAGAAACCCAACGCCGGGCTCACCAGCTTTTGAAGAACTCGAACGCAAGAAGGCGAAGAAGAGTGGGGTAGTCGAACCAGATCCAAACGATCCATCGACGCCATCAGTTGAAGAGGTTAAAGGTCAGCGCGAGCAACCTAAAAAGAAGAAAAAGAAGAAGAAGTAATTCGGACAATTAGCATCAAAACCCAACTAAAGGGATTAATTAACCAAGGAGTAGAGATGTCAGAGAATAATACGGTTGTAGAAGAGATAGAGGCACAGTCAGAGCCTAAAGCCCCAAAGACTGTGGCAAAGCTTGAGGAAGAGGGCGATATTGCTGCCGACTACCTTGAGGCCCTCCTTGATATCGCAGATCTCGATGGAGATATCGATATCGATGTTGAAAATGGACGCGCCTCACTAGCTATCGCCGGCGGAAAACTCGGCCACCTCGTGGGCAAGGAAGGGGAAGTCCTCGATTCAATCCAGGAGCTCACTCGCCTCGCTGTCCAGACCGCTACCGGAGATCGCAGCCGCCTCATGCTCGATATCGATAACTTCCGTGCCAACCGTCGCAAGGAGCTCACCGCGCTAGCGACAGAGAAGGCGGAGGAGGCGACCACTACTGGTAACGCCATCAAACTTGAGCCTATGAACGCCTTTGAGCGCAAGATCATCCACGACACCATCCAAGATTTGGGCCTCAGCAGCGAATCTGATGGAGAAGATCCACGTCGCTACGTAGTCATTTATCCAGCGTAAAACCATATGTCGGCAAGCGATGTTTCCCGTGAAACACTGATCGAGCGCTACTTTCCAGAGCGTCTTGATGAGATCGCTGCCTATGCCCACTTTCTCACCACCGCAGGGATTGAAAGGGGCTTAATCGGCCCCCGCGAAGGCGAACGCATCTGGGAGCGCCATATCTTTAACTGCCTACCCGTCACCCAACTCTTGCCTCAAGGGGCCTCCCTCTTTGATATTGGTTCAGGGGCAGGGCTGCCAGGAATTGTCATCGCGCTCGCCAGACCAGATCTCTCAGTGACCCTCATAGAGCCTCTCGAGCGCCGGGTCGCCTTCCTCAACGAGGCGGTTGAGGGCCTAAATATTGAGGTAATCCGCGGCCGAGCTCAGGATGTAAAGAAGTCGGCTGACTTTGTTACCGCTCGCGCAGTCGCCCCTTTAGAGAAGTTGAAGAAGATGAGCTGGCATATGGTCAAAACCGGAGGCAGTCTTCTTGCCATGAAGGGTGAATCAGCCTCCTCAGAGATGGAAGGGGTCAAGGGAGCAACGCTTCACGAGATCACTTTGGAAGGAATTGGCCTTGGGCGCATTGTCGCCATTAAAAAGGGTGCTTAGATAGGCCAATGAGCCAGAGCGTTGATGATTCACGTGAAACAACTTCGGCTGCCTCAACAAAAGTGGTTGGGGTCCGCCGTCTCAAAGAAGCGATGGCAAAACCAGCCTCAACTCGAATCTTCACCGTGGCCAATCAGAAGGGTGGGGTCGGCAAGACCACCACAACCGTCAATATTGCAGCTGCCCTTTCTATGGGTGGGCTTCGCGTCCTCGTTATTGATTTAGACCCACAAGGCAACGCCAGCACCGCTTTAGGTGTTCCTCATCGTGATAACGCTGGCATCTATGAAGTACTTATGGGCAGTAGCGAGATTTCAACTGTGGTTCAGAAAGTCGCCGGCTTTCCTTCATTAGATTGCATCTCATCTAATACATCTCTTGCTAATGCTGAAATTAATTTAGTTTCGATGGTTGCACGTGAACTACAACTTAAAGAAGCGCTAGAAACAATTAGCGTTAACTACGACTACATTTTTATTGATTGCCCACCATCACTCGGCTTATTAACAGTGAATGCATTTGCTGCTGCAAAAGAATTACTTATTCCAATTCAAGCCGAGTACTACGCACTCGAAGGTCTATCGCAACTCCTTGAAACGTATGCGGTTGTGAAGAAGAGATTGAATCCAACACTTAATCTTTCAACAATCATCCTCACTATGTTTGATGGACGTACGCGTCTTGCAAATGATGTTGCAGCAAATGTGCGAACACATTTTCCAAACGAACTTATTGATATTCCAATCCCTCGCGCAGTACGCGTATCTGAAGCACCTTCTTATAACCAAACAGTAATGACGTATGACCCACTTTCACCTGGAGCAATTGCATATATGCAGGTTGCACGCGAGATTGCAGAGCGCGGCAAAGCGAAGGATGAAAGCTTCGATTCAAATGTTGTAAGTATTAATTATAAGAAAGATGGAGAGATCGCATGAGTGCAAAGCGCGGGGGACTCGGAACTAATCTAGATTCTTTAATTCCAACATCTCTCACTGTTGGAGATACAGAAGTTGCACAACAGAACGAAGTTCCTATCTCTTCAATCTCTCCCAATCCACGCCAACCCCGAACAGTTTTTGATGAAGATGCACTCAATGAATTAATTGCATCGATTAAAGAAATTGGAATACTCCAACCTCCTGTAGTTCGAAAAGTTTCTGAAGGTCGCTATGAATTGATTATGGGTGAGCGCAGATTCCGCGCGGCTAAGGCCGCAGGACTTAAATCAATCCCCGTCATTATTCGTCAAACTCCAGACAATGAATTACTGCGCGAAGCTCTCATTGAAAATATCCATAGAAGTCAACTCAATCCACTCGAAGAAGCAGCCGCATACGCTGGTCTGCTCACAGATTTTGGCTGTACCCATGATGAGTTAGCCATAAAACTGGGAAGATCGCGACCACTAATTTCAAATATGTTGCGTTTACTTAATCTCCCACCAACCGTCCAACGCAAAGTCGCCGCGGGAGTTATCTCTGCCGGACATGCTCGCGCACTATTGGGGCTCAGTGATGAGAAAGAGATTGAAAAACTTGCCAACAGAATTGTGGCTGAAGGTTTAAGTGTTCGAGCAACTGAGGAGATTGTTGCCACTGCTGGGCCGGCAAAAAAGAGCGGTAAAACTAAGACAAAGGTAGGAATATCTGGAACAGCACTCGCTAGCGCAGAACTATTAAGTGATTACCTGGATACGCGCGTGAGTATTGAACAAGGTAAAGGAAAAGGAAAGATCACTATTGAATTCGCTGGAAGTGAAGATCTCCAGCGCATCGTTGATTTAATTGAGGGCTGAACCTCTTCGAGACATCTCTTGCTTTACAACATGTCCTAACGCCTTTACACCCTCGCGGATGCGCTCTGGTGTTGGGTGGCAATATGAAAGTCGCATCGACCATGAACCAAAACCATCTGCGTAAAAGGCTGTTCCTGGAACATATGCAACCTTGGCAACAATCGCCTTTGGCATCATTGCCTTTGTATCAATTTCAGGCGGGAGATTCACCCACACATAGAAGCCACCACCAGGTTTAGTCCAGGTAGCTTCTTGTGGGAAGTGTTCTGAAAGTGATTCAAGCATCGCATCGCGACGGACTTTATAAACTTCACAGAAGCTTGCAATCTGATCTCGCCATGGTTGATGGGTAAGGTAATTCGCAATTGTTAATTGCGTGAAATTTGATGGGCAGAGTATTGAAGATTCAGAAGCAATAACCAATTTATCTTTCAGTGATTGCGGAACAAGAGCCCAACCAATACGTAGCCCAGACGCGATTGTCTTTGAAAATGAACCAAGATAGATAACATTTTCAGAATCTTCAGCGCGCATCGCATTGGGAGATGGACGATCAAAACCAAGAAGTCCGTAAGGGTTATCTTCAACAACAAAGATGCCTTCTTCGCGACAGATAGCGAGAATTTCTGTACGGCGGTCTGCAGGCAAGAGAACACCTGTCGGATTCTGGTAATTCGGGATGAGATAAAGGAATTTAATCTTGCGACCAGCCGCGCGAGTAACTTTGATGGCATCTCGAAGTGATTGCGGAACCATTCCATCTTGATCCATCTCAACATGAACAACAGCTGCCTCGTATTGGCGGAATGTTCCAAGTGCGCCTACATAGGAAGGCGCTTCAACCAATACAACATCGCCCGGATCGATAAAGATTCGAGAGATGAGATCTAGCGCCTGCTGTGAGCCTGTAGTCACGACAATGTCATCTGGATTAGCGCGAATGCCTTCTAGCGCCATCACATCGCAGATTAATTCACGAAGTTTGGGATGACCTTGTCCGCTGCCATATTGAAGCGCTTCCGCACCATTGGTAAGAATTAACTCATTAACAACATTTGCCATCATATCCATCGGTAACGCCGAAAGATTTGGCATTCCACCAGCGAGAGAGACAATTTCAGGACGCGAGGCAACTGCAAAGAGAGAACGAATTTCACTCGGAAGCATTCCAGCGGCGCGGGCGGCAAAGCGTTCTTCAAGCTTTTGCGGAGCACCTGTATGGAACCGTGTATTCACCTCAGACATAGGAGAAGTCTCCCACATTGATTGCAGTGCTGGGGTAATTGTTTAGCGGCGAATACCAGCGCTACGAAGATCTGAAATGCGCAAAGTACCTGTTTTTGCATCATCTTCAGCCGCTAAGTAGAGGCGTTGAATCGCAATTATGAACGCTTCGGCCACCGCATCACGAAATTCTGGTGCCGCCAAACTCTTTGCATCATGCGGATTGGTTAAGTAACCACAATCAACTCGAACCGAAGGCGCTTTTGTTAGCCGAAGTGCATCCCAGGTCTTTGCATGAGTCCTGCAATTAAGGAGATTTGTTCGGGCACAAATCTCACGTTGTACTAATGAGGCAAAACGCTCGCCAACAACCGAGTGAACACCATGAGCATCACTTCCATAAAAATAGGTAGCAACACCTTGTGCGCTGGGATTGTTGTGCGTATCTGTATGAAGCGAGATAAACAAATCTGTGGCATTGGAATTAGTAAATGCTATTCGCTCTGATTCACTCGGCGCATTCTTGGCACCGCGTGTGAGAAAAACGCTGGCACCCAGTGCTAACAATCGCCCTTCAATGCGCACTGCAATGTCATAAACGATATCTGTTTCTCCGCCATTGCTTCCTGGATCTAAGACAATTACTTTATTTGCAAGAGCGGGACCACGAGTTCGGGCTGCCGCACTTTCACGTAACTGTGATGGAACACCGCCAGAGACGATTTTTGTTAAACGAATCAACGCAATAATCGTTTCCGGTCCACAGCGACCATCCACTTTTGCACCAACAGATTTTTGGAAATCTTTTACGGCAGATTCAGTGCGCTCTCCATAAATTCCATCTACACGACCGCAATCAAAACCCATCTCTGTAAGGCGCGATTGAAGTGCTGCCACATCATCACCATGCATTAACGGGGATGACTGAAGATAGAGGGAACGATCCCCTAGTTTCCAACGAGCATCTTCAAGGGCGCGTTCGGTAGCAACATCTAAGAAACCTGTGACATTTAATCCACGCTCTTGCTGAAAAGAACGAATCTCATCAGGAGAAAGCTGTGAATGCATTATTTAAAACTCTT
>JBILEX010000052.1:0-6427 GCA_044351895.1 Candidatus Planktophila sp. | reverse complement strand
TTCGATCTCACTCCTGAAGAAGAGTGATGTACTCGTTGCTATCAGCCATAGTGGAACAACGCTAGACATCATTGATGTAATCTCAGAATTTAAAGCAAAAGGAATCACAATTGTTTTGATTACAAATGCACTACGTAGTCCGGCTACCGGACTCGCTGATCTTGTTCTCTTTACCTCTGCTCGCGAAACCACCTTGCGCAGCGGAGCAACGGCAAGTCGAATTGCCCAATTAACGGTGGTTGACTGTCTCTGCGTCTCCCTGGCGCAGAGAAACTGGAGCGACACAAAAGTTGCTCTAGATGAATCTAGGGCGGCAGTGGGACGTCGTTCTGGAAAGAAGTTGAGCGAAGTTGAAAAACCTCGTTCACGACCTACATCCCGCTCTCGAGGAGGAAAATAAGTGAAAATCTCACAACGCCGCGCACGCGGTTTGGTAGCTGCGGCTATTGCTGCGTCAGTAATTGCTGGCCCAGTTATCGCTTCAATGCCAGCACAAGCAGCAACAGAACTTACATTCTGGAGCTGGCGTACAGAAGATAAGGCTTTCTATGAAGAACAGATGGCAATCTTCAAGGAAAAGACTGGCATTACAGTTAAATTCACACCGTATGTCAATACTGAATACAACGCCATTTTGTCTACAGCTCTCACAGCTGGAAGTGGTCCAGATGTTATGCAGATTCGCCCATACGGCGGAATGTCCACACTCTCAGATGCAGGTAACTTCCTTGCGCTGACTACAAAGGATGTTCCAGCACTTGCAAAGATGTCTCCAGGAACACTCGCAGGTGTCCAGGGCTACACAGTGAAGAAGCAATTTGGTCTTCCATACGCAACTTCTGTTATCGGAGTTATGTATAACCCAGAACTACTTAAGCAGGCTGGAGTTAAGGCGCTACCTTCAACATACGAATCATTTATTCGTGTTCTTGCCCAAATTAAAGCTAAGGGAATCATTCCACTAGGTAACGCAACAGGAAATGCTCCAAGTCTTGAGCAGATGTGGGCAGCAGTTGGCCCAACATTCTATGGCGGTACACCATTCTTTAACGATGTTGTTAAGGGAACGCGTACCTTCACAGATAAGAACTTCGTTGCATCATTGCAGGCAGTTAAGGATCTCGTTCCTTACATGCCACCAACACCAGCAGGCGTTGATTACAACACTGCACGTGGACTTTTCGCTAATGAAAAGGCTGCCTTCTACATCGGTGGGAACTATGAAATCTCATACTTCCGCTCACTTAACCCATCACTTAACGTTGCATGGATGCCAGCACCAGCTGCTGCTCCAGGAGCAAAGCGTTATGTGACAACATGGGCAGACGGTGGTTTTGGAATTAACGCCAAGACCAAGGCAAAGCCAGAAGCAATCAAGCTTCTTAACTTCCTTGCTAGCAAGGACTTCAACCAGGCAGCAGCAGATCAGCTTGGTTGGATCCCAACGGCTCCTTACATCAAGATCACAGATCCTGCGATCTCAAAGATGCAGAAGTCACTAGCTTCACAGGGCACACCATTCTTGACTGTTGTTGGATTCCGTTTCGGAACTCCTACAAGCTCAGTCATTATGCAACCTGGATTCCAGAAGCTCACTGCAGGTACAACTACAGCTGCAGAACTAGCTAAGGATGTCCAAGCAGCAATTGCATCTTGGTATGCACCACAAAAAGGTAAGTCCTAAGAGCTAAAAATCGGGTGCGGAGAGGGATTTCCGCACCCGATTTTTCTTGTTTCTACCAATTGATTTGAAAAGAGGGTTTTGAGTGAAGCTCAGCGGTATCAAGAGAGAGCAGCGTAAATTTCGCTGGCTCTTACTCTCACCGGGGTTATTAATCATTATTATTTTCACCAGTGTTCCAGCACTCACAACTTTGAGTTATGCCTTCTTCGAGTGGAAAGGGTTCGTCCGAGGTTCTTGGGCAGGATTTGAGAATTTTGACCGCCTCTTCTCATTTCCATTTAGAGATCAATTCTTAATGGCGTTCCGACATAATATTTTAGTTTTTATTGCAATTATGGTTTTGCAGACTTCTCTAGGTCTTCTCATAGCATATGCCCTCTTTAACTTAACCAGAGGACAGAGGTTTTTCCGTACTGTAACTTTCCTGCCCGTTATCTTCTCTTTGGTGATCGTGGGTTATATGTGGCAGATTTTGCTCGATCCGTACTATGGACCAATCAATTTAATTGTTGGAGAGTTGGGACAACCAACGTGGGCTAAAGCCTGGCTAGGCGATACTGCAACGGCTCTACCTACCCTTGTCTTTATTAATCTCTGGCGCTGGGTCGGGTTTCCGGCGATCATCTTCTTGGCAGGACTTAATGCAATTAGCACCGATTACATCGAGGCCGCGCGAATTGATGGAGCATCTGAAGGAAAAATCTTTAGAAAGATCCTATTCCCGCTTCTTGCACCATCGATGACCATCATCACCGTTCTGACATTTATTGGTGCTTTTGAATGGTTTGACCTCCCTTACATCTTGGGTGGATCTAACGGCTCTCCAGCTGGTGCCACAGATACCCTCGCATTGATGTTCTACAGACTTTCATTCGGTTCTGTTGATTCGGGTGCCAATGAAGTAGGCGTTGGCTCAGCCCTGGGAGTAATTATCTTTACAGTTGTTGGCGTTGGCGCTGCCGTTGGTTCAAAATTGTTGCGTCGCAGAGAAGTGGAGATGTAAGTGAAACTTTTCATGTCAAAGACATTCTTCCGTGGGGTTTTGATTTTTAATGCTGCAATGATTTTGATCCCAGTCCTGTTCCTTATGAATTCAAGCCTTAGGGAAACAAGTGATTTTGCGCGAACGCCACTTAAATTAGCGACTGATCCCCAGTGGAGTAACTTCGCTTCCGTCTGGCAGGATGGTAATTTCGCAATTTACTTGAAGAATTCAGTGATCGTTACTGGCGGTTCACTTATTGTGATCTTGGTCTGCGCACTTGGTGCAGGTTTCGTACTGGGGCGCTATGAATTTCGTGGCCATAGTTTGATCATGGGATTTGTTCTTTCAGGCATGTTGATTCCGGCAAAACTCATGATCCTCCCCCTGTTTATCCAGCTAAAATGGATGCATCTCCTAAATTCTCACATTGGTTTAATTCTGGTTTACGCCGCTGGCGCGCTACCCGCTGCGATATTCATTATGAGCGGCTTCTTCAGAACTCTTCCTGCAGATTTGGATAACGCCGCACGTATCGATGGTGCATCTGAGTTCCAGCTATTACGTCAGGTTCTGATGCCGCTTGTCCGACCAGGCCTAGCGATAGTCGCAATTTACTCAGCTATTCCGATTTGGAATGACTTCTTCCTGCCTCTTGTGTTCCTGCAAGATCCTGAGAAGAAGACGATCATGCAAGGTTTGACGATGTTCTTCGGCCAGTACTCCTCACAATGGGGAGTGCTCTTTGCAGGCTTAACTTTGGCCGCTCTTCCACTGATCGTTCTCTATCTCGTTCTCTCTGAGCAATTCATTAAGGGGCTTACAGCTGGCGCTGTGAAAGGCTAGGTCTATGGCTTTTCTGGGAATTGATGCGGGTGCTTCATCGGCGAAGTGGGCGCTGGCAGATCAGAACGGGATCATCCTTACAGGAGTGGCTGGCCCAATTGATGGCCACATCACTCGTAGTGAATCACGCGAACGGATGCAGAGGACTCTTACAGAGATAAAGTCCGAGTGTTTGCAGAATATTGATCACGTAGTTATTGGAGTTACTGGGGTTGCAGAAACTCCAACAGAGCGTTCTGAAACCATCAAGATCATTGCCGAGGTATTCACCGGTTCTACAATTGATTTGCTCAGTGATATTCATTTGGCATATCGCGTGCACTTTCCACATGAGGCAGGAATTTTGCTCTATGCCGGAACAGGTGCAGTCGCATGTACTCAAGTTGATGGCGAACTTAAACGTGTGGGTGGATGGGGATATCTCCTTGGTGATGAGGGAGCGGGATATTGGATTGGCCGAGCTGCACTTCGAGCACTATTGATTTACATCGATCAGGACCAACTACCACCAAGTGGATCTTTTGAGGCGGCTATAGCAGATGCAATCAATGCACGTTCTTGGGGAGATGTAAAAAACTTTGCATATGGAAATAATCGGAGCGAGATAGCTGCCCTTGCGAGAGTTGTCTTCCTTCATGCTGGACAAAATTCTGCCGATGAAATTCTGATTGAAGCGGCAGATCATTTGTTTGCGCTAACAGTTCGCGTTGACGAGATTACGGGTGATCCATCTCGCCCAATTATCTTTACAGGTGGAACTTCACGCGGTGTGGGTCCACTTAACGATCGGCTAGCTCAACTCTTAGCAAAACGTTTGACTGTCTCTGATCGCGATATTGCACAAGGTGCCGCGCTAATGGCTAAGGAATCTTCTTCCCAGGGTTAAGAATTCCTTTGGGATCAAAGGCTTTCTTAATGGAACGCTGTAGTTCAATAACCGCTGGAGAGAGTTCTTTCGCAGCAAAGCTCTGCTTGATTGAGCCGATGCCATGTTCACCTGATGCTGTGCCACCAAGGCTTTGGGCAATTTCAACTATCTCGCCAAAGGCTGCAATCGCACGCTTTTGCGCATCGAGATCGCCATGATCGTGAACGATTGTGGGGTGCATATTTCCATCGCCGGCATGACCAAAGATGCCGATCGTGAGGTCGTATTTAGTTGCAAGCCCTTCAACCCGCTCAACGAGTTCTGAAATCTTTGAAATTGGAACAGCAACATCATCAAGAAGTGTGGCACCAAGTCTTTCAAGTGCTGGATAAGCAAGCTTTCGAACGCGTATAAATTCAACGGCATCCGCTGCCTCGGTAGAGGCAGCACCATCGATCATTTCAAAACTTTCGCAGAGCTTAAGTACCTCATCTGCTCGCTCTTGATCTTCATCAAGTTGCATCAGAAGCACTGAACCTGCAACTTCAAATCCCAGAGGATGCCACGCTTCAACTGCCTTGAGTGTTGTCTGATCAATAATCTCAAGCATTGATGGTTTGAATCTCAAAAGTGCTGCAGCGGCAGCCGCCGCATTCTTAATGTGCGGGAAGGTAGCAATAATTGTTGCTGGTGTTGCCGGTCGCACTGCTAAACCGACGACGATCTCGGTGATGATTCCGAGAGTCCCTTCAGAACCAATCATTAATCGGGTGAGATCAAGAGTTGTAACGGCCTTCTTTGTCGTACTTCCGAGATGAATGATTTGACCGTCTGCCATCACGACAGTGAGTGCGCGAACATGGGCAGATGTAACGCCGTATTTCACACAACACATACCGCCAGCATTTGTTGCGGCATTTCCGCCGATTGTTGACCAATCACGGCTCGCAGGATCTGGCAGATAGGCCAAGCCATGTTCTTCCGCAGCCTTATCTAGATCAAGATTAACAACACCGGCTTCGACTCGAGCAATGAGATTAGTTGTATCAAGTTCAATGATCTTATTCATCTTCTCAAGTGAGATGACGAGTGATGATGATGTTGCATTGGCACCACCTGATAGACCGCTTCCAGCCCCTCGCGGAACAACTGGAATGTTATGTTGATTGGCATATGTAACTGCCTTGGCCACTTCTTCCGTTGATTTAGCAAGTAAAACAATCGCAGCTGCTTCATGCGCGGCAAATGGTGCTTGATCTTTGGAGTAAGAGAGTGTGATTTGCGAATCAGTGATCAGTGAAGCGTTCTCGCCTAGTACCGCGCGCAGTCCTGCCTCATGATCCATCTGGGAATTTTACCTTTAAATCAACGCTGTGGAAGTGAAAATCGTTGGCCCTTTTGCTCAACAAGTAAGCCATCGTCAAGCAAAGTCAGTAGCGCCTTCTCAACCTGTGATGGGACATCCCAGAGTTGCATGATCTCTTTCTTACTCAGAGCAGGATTCTCACGAAGTGCTTGCACAATCACCCCTCGACACTGTCGATCTGTTCCATGCCAGCTTTGAGTGCGTTTTGGTTGATCTGAAAGTGGGTAATCAAGACTTCGCCATATGCATTGATCTGCCAGTGGGCATTGACCGCATTTTGGATTCTTCGCTGTACAGATCAGGGCACCGAGCTCCATTGTTGCAGCAGCCCAGATATGAGGGTTTTTTGAGGGAATTAACTTTTCACGTTCTTCTCGTTCAGATTTTGTGGGAGCCGTAGTAGGGACTTCAACACCATCGATCACGCGCGCAAAGACTCTGCGTATATTGACATCTAGGACAAGCGAACGACCTGTAAAGGCGAAGGCGATGATTGCTGCACTTGTGTAATCGCCAATCCCAGGAAGTTCGCGCAACTCTGATTGTGTCTCTGGAATTTGCCCCTTGTACTGCGCTGTAATCACCTTTGCACACTCATGTAGTCGCAGCGCTCGTCGTGGATATCCCAAACGCCCCCATGCAGTAATTATTTGCGCTGGCGATGCTACTGCTAAAGCTGCA
>JBILEX010000051.1:0-6482 GCA_044351895.1 Candidatus Planktophila sp. | reverse complement strand
TTATCTAAGACATTTCTTCTATCGCCGTTTTCAAGCAGCTCAGGATCATATTGATCTCCGGTCGGCCAAGGTTTTTCATGAGGGCCAACGCCTACAACGGGAAAAAATTCTCCTGGTCCTATGGTTGCAGGGGTCTTGATTTCCATGAGTTAACCCTAAACTAGGTAAGAGAATTCGCATATTCGCCTCTTGAACGGAGTCATCATGAAGATCGCATTCCATATTGCTTTTGGAATCCACCTGCTATCAATTCTTGGAGTGCTTGTCCTGCTCGTCATCTCATACAAGAAGACGCCACGCGCCCTCAATCCAGGCGTCTTGCACAGCACTGCTACGGCGCTAGTTGCAGGAATCGTCATGGTTGGTACGTGGTCGGCAGCGCACGATATGGAAATTAATCATATGAAGGTTGGTATCAAGTTCTTGGTTGTCCTCGCGATTCTTGTTGTTGGCTACAACAGCCTCAAGAAAAAGGTCTTTACCGATAGAACATTTACAGTGATGTTGGGACTCACTATCACCAACATATTGCTCGCATACCTCTGGTAGAAAGTTTCTGTAATGAAGAGAGTCGCATCGGCAGTAATTGCTGCCCTAGCTTTGGGGGCCATCCTTAGCGCCCCCGTTTTAGCCTTCGATCCTCTTCGTGCAACGACTGTTTTTACCAATCTTGCTTCTGATCCCAAGTTAAAGAATCCATCTGTGATCCTGATCGACGCCTCAACGGGTGAGCAACTCTTTGAATCAAATGGATACGCGATGCGCAAACCTGCCTCTACTCTCAAATTGCTTGCTGGAGTAGCGGTTGCGCAATATCTCGACCCAGAGATGCGCTTTCAAACTTCACTCGCTCTTTCAGATAAGAGCAATTCAGTTGTAATTCAAGGCGAGATGGATCCGTGGGCAACTTTTAGCGCTTACAACGCCAAGAGATTGGGACAGACTTCATTAAAGTATTTGGCATACCGCGCACATGTTGAACTTGAGGCACAAGCAGGTGCACCTGTAAAGAAGATGACCATTTACTACAACGGTATCTACGACAGTGAAGCTAAAAATATGAAGGTCTATCTTAAAAGTCGAAAAGTTTATGCAATTCTTAAACCGGTTACAGCGCTGGAAGCGCAGAACCTGACCATTGAGCCAGTGATGAATAGTGCATCACCAACTGTGCACCAGATGACTCATTTCTTCATGCAGTGGAGTGATAACGTGCTTTCAGATCGACTTTCACGAATTGCCGCTAAAGCGGCTGGATTCAGTGGAAATGTTGAAGGAATCGATGAGGTCTATAGAAAGGTATTAGCAGATCTTGAAATTGATTCATCCAAAATGGTTGTAAAAGATGGCAGTGGCCTTTCGCACGACAATCGTCTGAGCGCTAAATTGCTTGGCGACTTACTCATAAAAATTTATAAGAATCCTCAATTTGCTGCAGTGATTGAGAGCCTTCCTGATGGTGGAATAAACGGAACTCTCAACGAACGATTTATTAAAACTGCACCTAATGCTGTTGGACTTGTTCATGCAAAAACTGGCTCACTTAATGGAACGGTCACACTCGCTGGATATATTGAGGCAAAAGATCGCGAGTACATCTTTGTTGTTCTAGCCGATCGCCTTCCTCGCACCTTCTCAGCAGCGAAAATTGCGAGAGATACGCTCGATAGATATTTAGGCAGAATTGCTCTGCCGCTAGATGAAATTACAGAGACAGGGACAGTCGTTAGTTCGATAACACCTTAATTGAGCCACCATAACATGCTACCCACGTGTTTTGGGATGGGGCATCGAAGGTAATTCCGATTGGTTCGTTGCAGACTCT
The DNA here is from genome assembly GCA_044351895.1 of Candidatus Planktophila sp. GTDB lineage: Bacteria > Actinomycetota > Actinomycetes > Nanopelagicales > Nanopelagicaceae > Planktophila. Next base: position 4,657 of record JBILEX010000051.1, on the reverse strand, counting down.
AATTGTTTGAATGAGTTTCATATCTGATGAGCGCACCTTGGACATAGTTCCACTGCCGTAGTTGACGACAAAGAGTGTGGAGCCATCATCAGAAATATCAAGACTGCGTGCCGCCTTGCCGGTACTAACGGTCTTTATCAACTTATTTGCTTCTAAGCCCCACGCTGCAACCTTGCCCGAAACGTTAAGAGTGACATAGAGCGTCTTTTCATCGGGTGAAAGAACGATTGCGCGAGGGTTTGAGCCAACAGGAATAAAGGTTTTAGAAAAATCTTGCAGATTAATGCGGTGAACACCACTTCCACCCATCTCAGCAACATAGGCATAGAGGCTGTCCTTGGTGATTGCGATACCGCGTGGATACCTACCGATCTTTACATTCTGAACAGTCTTTCCAGTCTCTACTGAAATTACTGTGACTGTGTAAGAACACCAGTTGCTCACCAGAATGTACTTGTTATCTGGGGTTACCTTCACAACCTTTGGAACAGATCCAACTGGATAAACCGCATCAATTTTATAGTTAGTCAGATCTACACGGCTAAGGAAGCTAGTGTCATATCCATCCGCCGGGCTACATTTATCAGTTCCCTCTTTCGTGAAACCTTTTCCATACATTGCATAGTTTGTGAAGTAGAGATATTTGCCATCGGGGCTAAATGCACCTTCAACGGGAGCACCTTTATAAATTCCGCTGTACTTCTTATATCCAAAATCTGAAAGGCGAACGGTATCGGGCACTGTTGCAATGATTACATTCTTATTTGTGTCATAAATAGTTACTGAATGGCGATACATCATGTTATGCGCACTCACTAAACCAGTTCCAGATGAGGCGACAGATTTTGGTGCAATGTTTCCGTTGATTGTTGAGATGAGCTTCATCTTTGAAGTTGAGATTGTAGATGTCTGAGTCTCACTCGCTTGTACTACTGGTGCTAGAAAAGAGAGAGCGCCTGCAGCAACAATGGCTACAAGCGCTCTTCTCATATGAATATCTTAGTCGTCATCCTCGTGATCATCGTCACGATCATCGTCATCTTCGTGATCTTCATCGTCATCCTCATAATTTCCAGCGCCGGGTGCCACATTCGGAATCATGGGTACACCAGCAGGTGCGACAATTGACCCGCCAACAGAAGGTGCCGCCACCTTTGATGCAGTAGTGGTGGGATTACTCATTACAACGGGTGATTGCGTTACAGAAATTTCTTCTGCTTGTGCAGGGGCATCGTTGTTTGTTTGTGCAAAAACTGCACCTCCACCAATAACTAAGAGTGAGACTGCAGCGGCAATAAATGGAAGTCGCTGACCACTGTGGCGCACGTCATTGATTGCATCGGTCTCTGCGATCTCCATCCAATTGCGATTCTCAGAGCCGTAATTCTTATCCTGTGGCATGCGTCTCCCTCTTTCCTGTTATGAGCAAGGTAGCGATCGAACCTTAAAGCACACTGAGAACAGAGAATGGATTTGCTGGGTAATCTAGCGCCATGGTCCTCCTGCGCGCTTATGTGGCTCTCATGAAGCTGCGGGTAGTCGAACTTCTCATCATCTCCACCATCCCAGCGATGATCCTGGCCGAAAAAGGCGTTCCATCTTTGGGATTGATAGTTGCAACTCTTGTCGGCGGAACTTTGGCTGCCGGAAGTGCAAATGCTTTTAATATGGTTTTAGAGAGCGACCTCGATAAATTAATGGAGCGAACATCTACACGTCCGCTTGTTACAGGTGCAATAAGCAAGATACATGCAACTATTTTTGCAACAGTAATTGGTGTGCTATCACTTACTATTTTTTGGATCTTTACAGAACCACTTGCAACCTTGCTCACAGCAGTCGCAATTGCCTTTTATGTACTTGTGTATACGATGGCACTTAAGCGCCATACATCTCAGAATATTGTCTGGGGTGGCGCAGCCGGGTGCATGCCTGTCTTAATCGGGTGGGCGGCAGTTACTAATTCACTTTCTTGGGCAGCAGTTGCCTTCTTCTTTGTTGTGTTCTTTTGGACTCCGCCTCACTTTTGGGCGTTGGCGATTAAGTACAAGGATGATTACGAAGCTGCAAAGATTCCAATGCTTCCTGTAATGGCAGCGCGTAACATCGTCGTTCGAAATATGTGGTTTCACACCGTTGCAATGATTCTTAGCTCAGTTGCACTTATTTATCTCACAGATTTGCAGTGGTGGGCGATGGTGGCAACAGTTGCCCTTGGGCTAGTTTTTGCTTTGCAACTGGTACAGCTCAAGGAAAATTCAGATAACTATAATGCAGTTGCACTCAAGATTTTCCACTGGTCGATCACGTATCTGACTTTGTTCTCAGCCTTGCTCGTTATTGCTCAACTCTTAAAGGCTTGATCTAAATCTTTAATTAGGTCATCCACGTACTCAAGGCCAACAGAAAGTCGCACCACAGACGGTGTAATTCCCATCTCTAATTGAGCTTCAGGGCTCAATCGGCGATGAGTAGTTGATGCAGGATGAGTAATCAGTGACTTGCTATCTCCAAGGTTGTTAGAGATATCAATGATGCGCAGCGCATTCATCACCTTGAAGGCATCCTTGGCAGACCCAGCAAATTCAATGCCGATAGTTGATCCGCCACCACTCATCTGACGCTTAGCAAGCGCGTATTCAGGGTGTGATGGAAGCCCTGGATAACGGACAGTTTTAATCTCTGGTCGCTTCTCTAGATACTCAGCGATTGCTTGTGCGTTATCGCTCATGCGACGTACACGCATATCCATCGTCTCAAGAGATTTAACCAATACCCAGGCATTAAATGGACTGAGTGCTGGACCCGTATGGCGAACGAATGGAAGGAGATATTCATGAATATATGAGAACGAACCAAGAATTGCACCAGCAAGAACACGGCCTTGGCCATCCATATGTTTAGTTGCCGAATACATAATTACATCGGCACCAAGTTGGAGTGGTTTCTGCAAAATTGGTGAGGCCATCACGTTATCGACGATAACTGTTGCTCCAACTTTATGAGCGAGATCGCTCACCATTTGTATATCAACAATATCCAGCAAGGGATTACTTGGAGTTTCAATAAAGACAACCTTTGTTGGCTTACTCAATGCCTTAGCCCACGCAGCAGGATCATTGCCTTTAACTAATTCAAAGGTGACACCCCATTTAGGAAGAAATTCTGTAATCACAACATGACATGAACTAAACATTGATGCAGATGCAACGACGTGGTCGCCAGCGGTGACCATGCAGGCAATCGATGCAAACATGGCAGACATACCTGAACCGGTTGCAACACAGAACTCAGCGCCTTCGATTGCAGCGAGTCTCTTTTCAAACATCGCAACTGTTGGGTTATGGAATCGGCTATAAAGATAGTGATCTACTTCATCGGTAAATGAATCGACCGCTTCTTCTGCAGATGAATATGTAAATCCACTTGAGAGATAGAGAGCTTCTGCAGTCTCGCCAAAACCAGATCGTGCAAGACCAGCGCGAACAGCAGCGGTTTGTGGATTAATTTCCCAATCTGGCTCTTGTCGCGCATTACGAGGCTGATAGCCCCACACCTCTTTACTCATGGCGAAATCTTAATCTGCGCGCGGTATATTCACTACATGCACGCTCAAACAATTGCCCTCTCTGTCCAAGATCTCAGCAAAAAATACGACTCTCGTTTTGCTGTCTCACACGCCAACTTTGAAGTGCCCCTCGGGAGCATTTGTGGCTTTGTTGGCCCAAATGGCGCTGGTAAGACAACGACAATCCGAATGCTCCTTGGTTTGATTTCACCTACAGGTGGAACGGGACAGATCCTGGGACATTCAATTAGCGATCCCGATGAGTACCTCAAACATGTTGGTGCGATGATCGAGGGCCCTGCATTTTATCCAGCGCTATCTGGTGCTGAAAATCTTCATGTATTGGCAACGCTCGGCGGCTTTAGCCATGAACGAGTTGGGGAAGTTCTTGCAACTGTCGGATTGGCAGATCGTGCGCAGTCAAAATTTAAAACATATTCACTAGGCATGAAACAGCGTTTAGGAATTGCTGCAGCTTTATTGCCAGATCCAAAGATTTTGATTCTCGATGAACCAACTAACGGGCTAGATCCAGAAGGTATTCAAGAGATTCGCGATCTATTGCGCGGGTTGGCAGATAAAGGAACAACTGTTTTCGTCTCGTCACACCTTCTATCGGAGTTAGAGATCATCAGTGATTACATCGTGATGTTACGTAAAGGCGAAGTTGTCTTTGCCGGACCAATTCAACAACTCTTTGAAGCACAACAACCATTTATGTTGGTCCGTGCAGAAAACGCTAGCGATCTAGATAAAGTTGTTGCGATCGCAGTTGCTGATGGACATAAGGCGCACATTCAATCTGGTGTTGCTCACATCGAAGGGCCAGCAGATTGGGCAGGAACCCTCAACAAGAAGGCATTTGAGGCGGGGATTGTCTTAACTCAACTTTCACCACAGCTACCAAATCTGGAAGAGACATTCTTTGAAATGACAGGAGATAAGAAATGATTCGTGTCATCAGAGCTGAGTGGCGCAAACTCCGCAGACCAACGCTCTTTCTTGGAACTATCGGAGCAGCGCTCTTTTTTACCGGCCTCTTTACATCTCTGCTCTACCTACTTATTGACTCTCCTCGTGGAAATTCAG
>JBILEX010000050.1:0-6639 GCA_044351895.1 Candidatus Planktophila sp. | reverse complement strand
CTGGAATCTAGCGTCGACTAGGGGGCTTTTCACTTCATTGGTGTTGCAGACGATGAGGGAGAACAGTTTTGCAACTGAGTTCGTCGAAGATATGTGTGTAAAAACTTCGGGACTGAGAAAGCGTTAAGCACACTACGCCCGTAGAAGCCCTGTTTTAATACCGAAGGACCCGGGTTCGATTCCCGGCACCTCCACAATTGAATTGCGCCTTTAAGGAGCATCTTCAAAGATCACTGTGTCACGCAACAAACGCACTGTTAAATGATCTGCCATTACTAGAGAAAATGATTTTTTCACAGTATTGTCAGAAAATGCGCCTAGCTCTTTTCTTTGACAATGGAAGCTTCATTTTAGAACCCGAAAACACTTATGTGGTAGGGCGCGGATCGAATTCAGATATAGTCGTGAAGAACAATTCTGTTTCAAGATCGCACTGTCGCATTCATTTTGACTCAATCTCAAAGTGGGTAATTGAGGATTTAGGTTCCACGCATGGCACTCAAATCGAAGGTAAGGCAGTATCTTCCACTCCAATTCTCAAAAATACTCATGGACGTTTAGGTGGCGTAAACGGCGTTGATTTTCGTATTCAAATCATCCAAGCCGAGAGCTCTTCAGTTGCACAATCCATAAAAACCGTCTTCGAAACTAAATCTATAAACCAAGGCCCCAGAATCCCACTCCAGAATAGATTACGTATCGGCCGAGACCCAAGAAATGATTGGACAATTGATGATTTAACGGTTTCAAATTTTCATGCAGAGGTAAACATGGTTTCTGCAGGAAACTATGAAATTACAGATTTAAACTCAATTAATGGCATTTATGTGAATGGATCAAGAGCAAAAAGAAGAAAACTTAATTCTGGTGACATCATTTCTATTGCAGGGGTAAAACGAAGATTCACTCTTGATGGTTTGGAGCTTTTAGAGGCACAACCAGGTGCCAGAGTTAAATTAGACAATGTCAGCTACGTAACAAGAGATGGCGCTTTTCTTTTAAAGGGAATATCACTCAATCTAGGTCCAGCCACGCTTACGGCAATCGTGGGACCCTCAGGCGCTGGAAAGTCCACGTTGATGGACGTCATTACGCAAAAGAAGTCTTGCACTTTTGGAGAGTGTGACGTTTCTGATAGTGCGATGATCGATGGACAACCTGCAAAGATAGGATTTGTTCCCCAAGCAGATATTTTGCATACCAAACTAACTGTGAGACAGGCCTTGTTGTTTGGTGCAGATTTACGTTTTCCATCTTCGGCATCTAAAAAAGAAAAAGAAGATCGTGTCAATGAGGTCTTGAAGTTAGTTGAACTCGATCAGCGGGCGAATTTAAGAATAGATCGGCTGTCAGGTGGGCAACGAAAGCGTTGCTCTATCGCCTTAGAACTGCTTTCTAAGCCAGATTTATTGATTTTAGATGAACCAACTTCTGGTTTGGACCCGGGATTGGATCTTCACTTTATGGAACTTATGAGAACACTGACAAACAATGGGCAAACGGTGATCGTCGTAACTCATGCGATCGATAATGTTGATATTTGCGACAATGTAGTTCTCTTACGTTCGGGAGGAACCTTGGCATATGCGGGTCCACCCACCACTGTATTTTCGGTTTTGAAGGAGAATTCATGGGCTCGAATTTTCCGAGAATTGAGTCTGCCGGATAAGGTCGATTTGGCAGCGTTGCAATCAAAAAGTTCGAAGACAAAATCCAAAGAGTTTATAGCTCTAAGTCAGCAAGATATTTTCAGACAAACTTGGACTTTGATTCGGAGATACTTATCAGTGATAATGGCGGATAAGTTCTATGTTGCTTTACTTTTCGTTCTCCCACTAGTTTTAGGATTGATTGGATTCGCTGCAGGAACAGATTCAGGGTTTGAAATGGCGGTCGGAAAAAGCGGTCAAGGCGTACCCAATCCCCAGGCTCAGATGCTTGCCTTAATTCTCATCCTGGGGTGTGTATTTGTCTCGCTGTCAACATCCATCCAAGAGATAGTCAAAGACAAAGAGATTAGATTACGTGAAAGTCGAATTGGAATTCGAACGAGTTCCTACCTCGCCTCAAAGGCGATTGTTCTTGGAATCATTTCAAGTTTACAGATACTACTCTTTTACAACTTTACGATTGCAGGAAGATCCGCAGGTGCTGATCCCTTGATATTGCAGTCATCAAAGATTGAACTTCAAGTAATTTGCCTATTTCTTGGGATGGCTTCAATGTTGCTTGGATTAGTTATGTCAACACTAATTACATCCCAAGAGCAAGGAATGCCTACATTGGTCTTATTGACAATGATTCAAGTGATTATCTCTGGTGCATTACCCATACGATTAGATTGGTTAATCAATTCAACGGGTCTGATAAATCCGGCCTATTGGGGTATGAATGCGCTTGGCGCTTCTACTGACCTGAACATGGTCACAGGTCTATTTGGTGAAAAGTCGCATGTTCGCTGGAATCACTTGCCCGAGAATTACTACCTTCCTTCAATTATTTTGCTAATTTTCAGCTTGATATTCCTTTTTGTAGCCTTCTTCTCTCTGAGTAGAAAGGAAAAAAACTAGTCGAGTTTCAAGTTCAATTCGTAACGAGGATTCTTGGAATCAGTCTCAGCGAATTCAAAGTCTTCAGTATAGTTTTCCCACGGGAAATTAACTTGCAATTGATATTGACGCAACTCTGGCCTAAAACTGTTAATCAGAAATGTATAGGTGCAAGAGTTTTTTGAACCACGTATCCCACTATCCAATCGCCCTACAAATACCGGGCTTACATCAATAGTTGATTTAACAAATACCTGCGAGTTTTCGATACCTTGCAAGCCAGAAATTCCAACGCAAATGTCGTTAAGGTAGCTAGACGTTAACTTAATAGAGACATTCGCTTTTGTAGGCGAGCTCTGAAAAATCAACAATCCTGCGGCCGCGATAGAGGCAATTAAACCGCCTGCAATCCATCCAGTTTTACCGACTTTCAATCTTTTCTTGGCAGGTTTAAGATTCAACCTGTCATTCGAATTTGCAGATTTTCCTAGTTGAAGAAGAGCCAGCCCTGCTTCTTCTGCCAGTTGCTCAACCAAATCAATAGCAGCTCTAGCGTCAAGCCGTTTGTCTTGTTTCTTTTGCAATAGTGAGCCAAGTAATTGCTTTTGCTCTTTGCTTATCCCATCTAGATTGGGCGTACTGGATGTAATTGTCCCAATGACAACGCCAAGTGGAGTTGTGTCTTGAACACCCCAAGGATTTCTCCCAGTGGCAGCAAATAGAAGCGTTGCACCAATTGCGAACATATCAACAGATTGTGTTAGGGCATCTCCCAAAAACTGCTCAGGTGCTAACCATGCAGGCGTTCCGACGAGAACGCCGGTGCGTGTAATTGAAGTAGATCCTTGATCAACTGCTATACCAAAATCGATCAATTTTGGTACAAGGATTTCCCCCTGTTGTTCCAATAAGATATTGGAAGGCTTTATATCTCTATGAATTATGCCGGCACCGTGAATTGCATTGATGGCATGCAATATCCCGTATGCCAAATTGAGCCATTGCTGATAATTGACAGGCCCGTTGTCTTCTATCCACTTAGACAAACTTGGTCCATTAATTCTCTGTGTTGCAATCCAGGCGGGAGATGAATCAATCTCGGAGTCAACAATTTTAGCTACATATGGACTATCGATTGCATGTAATGAGTCAATTTCCCGTTCTAAACGTGCACGAGCCGAGGGCTCTTCAAGAATATGCTCCCGGATAATTTTCAGAGCAACTTCATTACTTGAACTTTTCCTAAAATCAACGCCATAGTAAACGACGCCCATTCCGCCACTGCCTAATCGCCCCAAAAGCTTCCAACTGCCCACAACTTGGGGATCATTCTTTAACAGTGGTTGCATGTCTCAATTATCACTGATTTAATGAATTTGGCAAAGATTTGTACATGATGGTTAGGGCAAAAGAGCGCTGAACAAAAGGATCAACGTAGAAGTTTCTACCAATGTTCTACCCCTCTCATTCATGGACTGGCAGTGAAGAGTTATACTTCCGCCAGACGTGGAATTGGAGGGGGTTGGAATGCTTCGAAAGGCAGTTTCTCCTTCAGTGATTAAGTCGCCACTTCAGCCGATTTCTCAGAGCATTAGATTTTCGAACCCTATCTCCATTTTAATTGTTGTGATGCTAATTTTTCTTGATACATTTGTAGTTCATGTCAAGGAAAGTCAATCAGCTCCGACGATAACTTCATTTGGGTCAGTAACGACTTACAAATTTACGGCAACAATAGATTCCGTCAATCGCCAAAATTGCAAAAGCATCCCTGGAAGTTCCGGCTGTTCCCGGTTTGATCAAGCGGTCAATATTGATGACCCCACTTTAGAAATTTGGTATCAGCCAGGTAGTGGTACTTTTGGTCAGAGTTATACTTCTTTTGCAAACATTTATTTTGAAGATTTGAAGCTATCAATGCAAAAAATCACTGCAAATCAGATAGTCTCTAGCCGAATAGTTTTAACCGCTGAACGAGCAGCGCCTGCATCTGGACTTCAAGCCACAGGCATTACAAGTCAATGGGAAGAGAGCAATCCTATTGGGCTAAGTACCGATGGCTTGGTGGGATATTCCGACGCAACTGCCGGAATGCAAGCTGGCAGTACAGTGAGCACGGACACCACAAGCATTCTTAAGGGTCACTTTTCAGGAACAAGTAACTATGGTTTAAAGCTGGGCTTTGTCTCAGCTTTTAGAGAAACGCGCTCTCTTTTTTTTCATTCGAGCGAGTCGCCCCAAATCAATTACAGACCGTACTTAGAAATTGTTGTAGACACATCTTTGCCAAGTTTCCCAGCGCCTACTGATTCCCCCGGTGGATTAGCAATTACAGGTGGCGTTAATTCAGCAACAGTTACATGGACCACAATTCCAACAAATACCGAAAGAGTACTTGCTTCCTTCAATTGTTCTACAAGCGGAGTCAGTTCCGTAACTGTTGATGCAAAACAAAAATCAGCGACAAAGACAGGCTTGGTTGGTGGGGAAACTTGTAGTTCAGCATTAACTGGAAGTAATGGTGCCGGAAGCTCTCCAACCTCGATGCGCACTAATGTAGTAACGGTGATTGGAACTCCACCAACATCGTCACCTTCCGCAACCATGGTGATTTCTGGAACTCAAGCAATACTGACCATAGCTAAAGTTACAGCTGATACAACGCAAATCCGGACTACTTTGAGTTGTGCATCTGGATTGAAGCAAGAGCAAACAACGACACCTGATCAAACAAAGATAGTTTTCAATAATGTTAAGGGTGACGATAGCTGCAATGCGATTCTACAAGCTGTTAATCAATGGGGAGTGACTAGTTCAGACACTGAAGTCAAAAACAAGACTAGTTCCCAGACGATTAAATTTCTTTCAACCATGGACTCAGGACGGCAACGTGGAAATTCTTGGGGTAGTACAGATCCAGTTGCGACGGCTAATTCTGTTTCGGCACAAGAGATTAAACTGAGTTTTGCAAAGAGCAGGTTTGGTGGACATTCCGATGCTGCTTACATCTACTTTGGGGATTACGAGACGCAACTAAAGAAAGCAACTCCTAACCAAATTGTGAGTGCGTATTTAGTTCTAACGTGGAAGACCGGGACTAGCTGCAAAGCTTCAAATATTTCATTAACTAACGTGAGTCAATCTTGGACAGAGAGGTCGATAGTAGATGCAGCCCCGACAGTCTCCCAAGATGGAAACTTTCAACAAGTCGACTTTGAGTTTATACCCACTACGGCATCTGGAAACTCAAAAACGTACATTAACGTAACAGACTTCATTCGCAGACAAATTACTGGGACTCCAAATTATGGCTTCTCGTTAAGTCGGTTTGGTCCAGATTGCAGTGATGATGGCGCAAGTTTTTACACCAGAGAGAGTATTGATGTTAATTCTCGCCCATATGTCGCCATAACCATAGATCTTTCGAGGCCTACATTCCCTGCGCCCACTGAAGCACCAATTGGCTTGGGTTTGACTCCGACAGTCGGGTCAGTGACCGCGACCTGGAACACGACACCTACTAACGCAGAAAAAATTAAGGTTGACTTTGCTTGTTCTGTCAGCGGCACACAATCAACAACTGTGGCATCTACTCAGAAAACTGCCTCCGTAACGGGACTTATAGCCGGAGAAAAATGTAGCGCGACAATTCGTGCTAGTAATACCGGGGGAGAATCGCCAGTTTCAATGCGGACGCCTGACGTTACCGTTATTGGGGTAGCTCCAAATGCAACAGCCATTTCAAATTTGAAGACTGAACCAGGTCAAGCCGTTGTTGAGATTTCAAGAATTGCTGACAATGCCACAGAGTATATAGTTACATTGAATTGCTCTGAAAGTGGAAAGAAATCTGAAACTGTTCCCGTAACAACCACTTCGGTGAACTTTAGGAACTTAAGAGCTGGTGAAACTTGTAGCGCCTCAACTCAGTCGCGGAACGAGTGGGGGATCTCAGGGCAAGGTGTTTCTTCTGCGACACTTTTAGTTCCTGGGACAGCGCCGAGTGCAATCAATTTCACATCAGACATAAACAATCCAGGATCAATTAGATTGACATGGTCATCGATCCCAGCCGGAGCAACAGCAATTG
>JBILEX010000049.1:0-6712 GCA_044351895.1 Candidatus Planktophila sp. | reverse complement strand
CACCAGGCGCGCAGAAGTAATCGAGGAGAATCGTGGCCAGAGAATTACGTACGTTGAGCGTGCCAGAGGGTGTTGCCGGAGAACGTATTGATAGCGCCCTCGTTCGAGTCTTAGGACTATCCCGTTCAGCGATTGTGCGCCTTATTGAAGATGGCGACATCACTTGCGAAGGTAAAGCGTTAGGTAAGTCGGATCGCGTGAGCGCTTCTCAGGTAATTGATGTGCTGCTTCCGGAGACAATCGAACGGGATCCAATTCCGCTGACGCCTCTTGAAGGCTTAGAAGTTGTCTACAACGACGACCACATTCTGGTGATCAATAAGCCTGTCGGATGCGCCGCTCACCCAAGCCCTGGATGGCATGGCCCTACAGTTGTTGGAGCGCTAGCTGCAGCCGGCTATACGATCTCAACATCAGGTGCTGCAGAGCGGACTGGAATTGTGCATCGTTTAGATGTTGGCACAAGCGGACTTATGGTTGTCGCCAAGACAGATCGTGCATTTACAGAATTAAAGGAAGCATTTCGCACTCGAAGCGTCGATAAGACTTATCACGCACTTATTCAAGGACATATAGATCCGCCCACAGGAACAATTGATGCTCCTATCGATCGACATCCGAAAGTAGATCACCGGTTCGCTGTTGTCGCAGATGGAAAAGAGAGCATTACTCATTACGAACTCATTGAGTATTACCGAGCTGTGAGCATGGTCAAAGTTGAACTGGAGACTGGACGCACACATCAAATTCGCGTTCACTTCAGCGCACTCAACCATCCACTGGTTGGCGATACGACCTATGGAGCAGATCCAGTCCTAGCCAAATCACTACAGATGTCGCGACCTTGGCTGCATGCCAAAGAGTTACGTTTTGCCCACCCCATTACGGAAGAGCAGATGGAGTTCAAGGCTGAATATCCAGATGACCTTCAGGCTTGTCTGGCGTTGCTATCCGATGCCGTCATTCCATAAGTGCTAATTTAACCAACCTATGAGCGGCAATCCTTCAGATTCATTTGTGCACCTGCACGTCCACACCGAGTATTCAATGCTCGATGGCGCTGCTCGCGTGAGCGACTTAGTTGCCGAAGTTGCACGCCAAGAAATGCCAGCGATTGCCATGACAGATCACGGAAACGTCTTCGGAGCATTCGAATTTTATAAGCAGGCCACAAAGGTTGGGGTTAAACCAATCATCGGAATAGAGGCCTACGTTGCTCCAGAATCGCGACACGAAAAGAAGCGCGTGCAGTGGGCAAGTGGCGGTGAAGATGATGTTTCAGGTGGTGGTGCTTACACTCACATGACAATTTTGGCTGAGAATAATCAAGGTCTTGCAAATCTCTTTCGCCTTTCTTCCCTTGCTTCACTTGAAGGTTATTACTACAAGCCCCGTATGGATCGCGAACTTCTCTCTCGATATGCAGATGGGTTAATCGCGACAACAGGATGCCCAGGCGGTGAGATCCAAACACGACTTCGCATGGGAAATTATCGAGAAGCGCTTCGTGCAGCAAGTGATTATCGAGATATTTTTGGTGCAGCTAACTTCTTTCTTGAGGTGATGGATCACGGGATTGATATTGAAAATCGAGTAAAGGCTGACCTTCTCAAGCTGGGCAAAGAACTCAAGCTTCCACTTTTAGCTACAAATGACCTGCACTACACATTCCACGAAGATGCACCAGCTCACGAAGCGTTGCTCTGTGTTCAATCGGGCTCAACACTTGCTGATCCCAAGCGTTTTAAATTCGATAACGATGAGTTCTACGTCAAGACTGCCGCTCAGATGCGCGAACTATTCAAAGACATTCCAGAATCTTGCGACAACACTCTGCTTATCGCAGAGCGTTGTAATGTGACGTTGCGCGAAGGCGAGAATCTCTTACCTCAATTTGAAGTTCCTGCCGGACAGACTGAGGACTCTTGGCTGCGCGTCCTCTCTCATGAAGGGCTTAAGAAGCGCTTAGGGGATCGCACCACTGCCGAACATATCGCTCGATTAGATTACGAACTAGACGTCATGATCAAGATGGGATTTCCGGGTTACTTTCTCGTCGTTGCAGATCTCTGCTCGCATGCGCGCGAAGTTGGAATTCGCGTAGGACCCGGACGCGGATCTGCTGCAGGTTCACTGGTTGCTTATGCACTCGGTATCACCGGATTAGATCCGATAGAACACGGATTACTTTTCGAGCGATTCCTAAATCCAGAGCGAATCTCAATGCCAGATATTGATCTTGACTTCGATGAACGTCGCAGATCAGAGATGATTCGCTACGCAACGCAGAAGTACGGTGAGGATCGTGTTGCGCAGATCATCACTTACGGAACCATTAAGTCCAAACAAGCACTCAAAGATGCCACTCGCGTTTTAGGTTATCCATACGTTATCGGCGAAAAGCTAACCAAAGCGCTGCCACCTTCCGTCATGGGAAAGGACATCACTCTCGGTGGAGTCTTTGATCAGGATGATCCGCGCCATGGAGAGGCTGGAGAATTCCGCACTCTCTATGAGACCGATGTCGACTCAAAGAAAGTAGTCGATCTTGCTCGCGGCTTAGAAGGACTTAAGCGCCAGTGGGGTGTTCATGCTGCTGGAGTGATTCTCTCGCGCGAACCATTACTTGATGTCATCCCAATTCATCGCCGAGAAGCAGATGGAGCGATCATCACGCAATTTGATATGGGTGCATGTGAAGCAACTGGTCTACTTAAGATGGATTTCTTGGGGCTTCGTAACCTCTCTGTTTTAGATGATGCCCTCGAGAATATAAAACTGAATCTCGGCGTTGATATCGTTCTTGAGGATTTACCTCTGAGTGACTCGAAAACATTTGAATTGCTTGGACGCGGAGATACGTTAGGTGTTTTCCAGCTCGATGGTGGGCCAATGCGCGCATTGCTTCGCAGCATGTCGCCAGATTCATTCGCCGATATCTCTGCTGTGATAGCGCTATATCGTCCGGGTCCAATGGGCGAGAATGCGCACAATAACTATGCGGATCGAAAAAATGGTCGCAAGCCAGTTGAAGCGATTCACCCTGAACTTCGTGATCCTTTGGCAGATATCCTCGGTGATACCTACGGCCTGATTGTTTATCAAGAACAGGTAATGGCCATTGCTCAGAAGGTGGCTGGATTCTCACTCGGCCGTGCAGATCTTTTGCGTAAGGCGATGGGTAAGAAGAATAAAGAGATTCTAGATAAGGAATACATTCCATTTGAAGCAGGAATGAAATCAAATGGTTTTGGCGATGCTGCAATAAAGCGACTTTGGGAAGTTCTTATTCCCTTCTCTGATTACGCATTTAACCGTGCACACTCTGCAGGTTATGGAGTTGTGTCTTTCTGGACTGCGTATCTCAAGGCAAACTATCCAACCGAGTATATGGCTGCGCTCCTTACCAGCGTTCGTGACGATAAAGATAAGTCAGCGCTCTATCTCTCTGAATGTCGACGAATGGGAATTAACGTTCTTCCTCCTGATGTCAATGAATCCAACTCTGAATACACGCCGCGCGGAAGAGATATCCGCTTTGGCCTAGCAGCAATTCGCAATGTGGGAGAAGGTGTTGTTGCATCAATTAAGAGTGCACGTGAAGCAAAGGGAGCGTTCACTTCGTTCGGTGACTTCCTTGCCAAAGTTGATGCACAGGTATGCAATAAGAAGACGATCGAATCATTGATCAAAGCCGGCGCATTCGATGATCTTGGGCATCATCGGAAAGCACTTGTGGCGGTTCACCTAGAGGCAATCGATGCGGTGATCGAGAGCAAGCGAGCAGAAGCTATTGGTCAATTTGATCTATTCGGAGATATCGGAAGCTCTGCGATGAGTGGACTTGAAATTGAAATTCCTCAAGGCGAGTGGGACAAGTCAACTCTCCTTACCTTTGAACGCGAAATGCTCGGACTCTATGTCTCTGATCATCCGCTCTTGGGTGTGGAACACATTCTTCGATCCAATACAGATATGTCAATCAGTGAGCTTGTTGATGTCGGGGGAGCCCAGGATGGATTTGTCACCATTGGTGGGTTGATTACTGGCATCTCACGTAAGGTCTCACGTACCGGATCATCGTGGGCGATTGTTACTGTCGAAGATCTCGAAGGTTCATTAGAGGTGCTCTTCTTTGCAAATACCTATAACCAATATGCACTTACCTTGATCGAAGATCGCATAGTAACTATTCGCGGTCGAGTAGACCGTCGAGATGATCAACTTCGATTTAGCGCATTTGAAATGACTTCCTTAGATGTTTCCAGCGGCCCAGTAGGTCCATTGATGATCTCTCTTCCAATCTCTCAATGCACCCCTCCAATTGTTGAACGCGTAAAAGAGATTCTCAGGTCTCATCCCGGAAAACGTGAAGTACATCTCCAGATTGAAGATTCAGGCAAAAGCACCACAATGAAGATTGACGCGCTCGTCACATCATCACCAAGTCTGAGCGCGGACCTGAAAAGTATTCTTGGCCCTAATTGCCTCGTACGTAGCTAATCCCGCGAATTCACTCCTCTTCCGAGAGGCTCTACAAAGTAGACTTGCCCCGTGATTCGAAGAGTTGATCTGCGCGGTGCTCGCCACTCCAAGGCTGAAGTCCAAGACCTCTTGCCTCGCGCAACCCTTGATGTCAATGAAGCGATGAAGTTGATCGAGCCAATTCTTGCCAGGGTAAAAAGCGGTGGGGAAGCGGACCTATACGCCCTAGGTCAGGAGTTTGATGGAGTTCGACCTCCATCACTTCGCGTTCCACAATCTGCCTTAGATGCAGCCCTGGCCGAACTTGATCCTGAGATTCGTCGCAGCCTCGATATTTCAATCGAGCGAATTCGAAAAGTTCATAACGATCAAGTGCGCAACCCTCACACCACAAAAGTTGTAGATGGCGGAACAGTTACTGAGCGTTGGATTCCGGTTGATCGAGTTGGCCTATATGTGCCCGGTGGACGCGCTGTCTATCCATCGAGTGTGATGATGAATGTGATTCCAGCGCAGATTGCACAAGTGCAGAGCATTGCCGTCGCATCTCCGCCGCAGAAAGATCACGGGGGATTGCCACATCCAACCATTCTTGCAACGTGCGCACTTCTTGGAATTACTGAGGTCTACGCCGTTGGTGGCGCACAAGCAATCGCTCTCTTTGCTTACGGTATGAAAGATCTCTGCGAAAAGTGTGACCTGGTTACTGGACCTGGCAACATCTATGTTGCAGCAGCGAAGCGCGCGCTTCGTGGTGTCATTGGTATTGATTCAGAGGCTGGTCCAACAGAAATTGCAATTCTTGCAGATGAGACCGCAGATGCCAGAAATGTAGCCGCTGATCTGATTAGTCAGGCAGAACACGACGTCATAGCCGCTGCAGTATTGGTAACCCCTTCAATCGAACTTGCTGATGCCGTTGAGCAAGAACTTGTAAAGCAAATCAAACTCACCAAACACTCAGAACGTATTGCGACCGCTCTCTCTGGAATTCAGAGTGCGATAGCAATTGTTGATGATGTTGCACAAGGAATTGATGTCGTTAACGCCTATGCTGCAGAGCACCTTGAAATTCAGACACAGGATGCCCGCGGCGACAGTGCAAAGATTAGAAATGCAGGCGCTGTCTTTATCGGTAATTTCACGCCGGTATCTCTCGGAGATTATTCAGCTGGCTCTAATCACGTACTACCGACAGGTGGATGTGCCTGCCACAGCAGCGGACTTTCAGTAGCAACTTTTCTTCGTGGGCTTCACTTCATTGAATATAGTGAGAGCGCATTTAAAGATATTGCACCTACTGTCATCACTCTCGCCCAAGCAGAAGACCTTCCCGCACACGGTCAAGCGATGAGCGCGCGTTTGGAAGATCGATGACAGATTCACGCTGGCCTAGTTGGCTACCTCTACGAGAATCTCTAACAGCGTTATCTGCATACGGTGCGCCCCAAGTTGAAGCTGAGGCAACTCTTAACACAAATGAGAATCCATTCTCGCTTTCACCAGAACTTGTCTCTGCTATTGCAGCGCGAGTATCAAAAGTAGCCACCGATCTCAACCGCTACCCAGATCGTGATGCACGCGAACTTAGATCTGGATTGGCAAGCTACATCAATGATCTATCAGGGACTTCACTTTCGGCATCGCAAGTCTGGGTTGCAAATGGAAGTAATGAAATCATTCAATCTCTCTTTTTAGCATTTGGGGATCGCTCTGCCATCGGTTTCCTTCCTTCGTACTCAATGCACCCGCTGATCGCTCGAGTTACCTCAACAGAGTGGATAGATGGCAAGCGTCGCTCCGATTTTTCACTTGATATCGATAGCGCAATCACTCAGATTGCACAGGCAGCACCTTCTCTGACCTTCATCACCACACCGAATAATCCAACAGGTGAAGCGATTTCGATCAGCGATATTGAGAAAATTGCACAGAAAGTTTCTGGATTACTCGTAGTAGATGAGGCATATGCTGAATTTTCTGATCAGAAATCCGCAGTTACTCTCATTACGAAGTATCCGCAGATTGTGGTTATCCGCACAATGAGTAAAGCATTCTCGTTTGCTGGAGCGCGTGTGGGTTATCTGCTCGCTCACCCATCAGTTGTAGATGCAATGATGCTTGTGAGACTGCCTTATCACTTAAGCACACTCACTCAAGGGGCTGCTTTAGTTGCCCTGGATTTCAAAGATGAATTGCTCTCTGGGGTCGCCGAACTAAGGACAGA
>JBILEX010000001.1:0-20475 GCA_044351895.1 Candidatus Planktophila sp. | reverse complement strand
AGTCTTAGCGTTAGCACTCTCGACCCCACACTGCTAATAGCAAAAGGAGTAAGACCATGGCCGTTGCCATTAAGCCACTTGAAGACCGCATCGTTGTAAAGACCAATGAGGCTGAGACAGTTACAGCGTCAGGTTTGGTTATCCCAGATACCGCCAAAGAGAAGCCACAGGAAGGCGTAGTTCTAGCCGTTGGACCAGGCCGCTTCGATGATGGCGTTCGCGTTCCAATGGATGTCAAGGTTGGCGATGTCGTTCTGTACAGCAAGTACGGCGGAACTGAAGTCAAGTACAACAACGAAGAATTCCTTGTACTTTCAGCTCGCGACATCCTCGCAGTAATCGAGCGATAAGACGATGGGAAAAATTCTTGATTTCGACGAGCATGCTCGTCGCGCGATGGAGCGCGGAGTAAATATCCTCGCTGACACCGTCAAAGTAACACTGGGTCCTAAGGGTCGAAACGTAGTGATTGCCAAATCATTTGGCGCACCAGTGATTACAAACGATGGCGTCACCATTGCAAAGGAAATTGAACTTTCAGATCCAGCCGAGAACATGGGCGCACAGCTTGTGAAGGAAGTTGCAACAAAGACAAACGATGTTGCAGGTGACGGAACAACTACTGCGACCGTATTGGCACAGGCAATGGTTAAGGAAGGTCTTCGTAACCTTGCAGCCGGCGCGCAGCCAATGGATCTCAAGCTTGGTATCGAAGCAGCTGTTGAGGCTGTCTCAAAGAAGCTTCATGAGATCGCAATTCCTGTAAAGGATCGCGCACAGATTGCAGATGTTGCAACAATTTCAGCTAAGGATCGCACCATCGGAGATCTCATCGCAGAGGCGATGGATAAGGTCGGCAAAGATGGCGTCATCACAGTTGAAGAAGCATCTACAGCCTCTGTCGAACTCGAATTCACGGAAGGAATGCAGTTCGATAAGGGCTACATCTCTCCTTACTTTGTAACAGATCAAGACCGTATGGAATCTGTACTAGATGATGCCTACATCCTGATCTCTGCAAAT
Source organism: Candidatus Planktophila sp. (assembly GCA_044351895.1). Taxonomy (GTDB): domain Bacteria; phylum Actinomycetota; class Actinomycetes; order Nanopelagicales; family Nanopelagicaceae; genus Planktophila. The sequence continues at coordinate 19,452 of JBILEX010000001.1, read as the reverse complement.
AAGATCTCAGCGTTGGCTGAACTTCTTCCAATCTTGGAAAAGGTTTCACAGGCAGGAAAGCCTCTCTTGATCATCGCAGAAGATGTTGAAGGAGAAGCACTTTCTACTCTCGTTGTTAACCGTATGCGTGGAGTATTTACTTCAGCCGCAGTTAAGGCTCCAGGCTTTGGTGACCGTCGCAAGTCAATGTTGCAAGATATTGCAATCTTGACCGGCGGACAGGTGGTCTCAAGTGAGATCGGCATGAAGCTTGATCAGGTTGCGCTCACAGATCTTGGACGCGCTCGCCGCATCGTAATCACAAAAGATGCAACAACAATCGTTGATGGTGCAGGAGATAAGGCAGCAGTAACCGGCCGCGTCACAGAAATCCGCAACGAGATTGCAACATCTGATTCCGATTGGGATAAAGAGAAGTTGCAAGAGCGTGTTGCAAAGCTTTCAGGTGGCGTCTGCGTCATCAAGGTTGGTGCACACACAGAAGTTGAACTTAAAGAGAAGAAGCTTCGCCTAGAGGACGCCATCTCAGCTACTCGCGCAGCAGTTGAAGAAGGCATTGTTATCGGCGGCGGCGCAGCACTTGTGCACGCAGCAGATACTCTCGAAGGTGATCTCGGATTCACTGGAGATAAGGCAGTCGGAGTGCGTCTTGTTCGCAAGGCATGCGATGAGCCACTACGTTGGATTGCAGAGAATGCTGGTCTTGAAGGTTATGTCGTCGTTGCAAAGGTGCGCGCACTTAAGGTCAATGAAGGCTTTAACGCAGCAACTGATGTCTATGGCGATCTTGCAAAAGATGGCGTTATCGATCCAGTTAAGGTGACTCGTTCAGCACTTGCTAACGCTGCATCTATCGCTGCAATGTTCATCACCACTGAGGCACTTGTATACGAGCGCCCAGCGGATGAAGAACCTTCAGCTGGTGGCCACGGCCACTCACATGGACCTGGTGGACATAGTCACTAAGTTCTAAACAAGCATTAAAGCGAAAACCCCCGCAAATAAATTTGCGGGGGTTTTCGCTTTAGAGGAGGAATTAAAAATTAACTTGCGTGTGAGACCGAGTTCTCGGCAACGATCGCTGCAGGAATTGTTAATGGTGTAACTCCCTGGCGCTCGAGGATTACGGCGCGATCATCTTCTGAAAGGCCTCCCCAAATTCCGTACGGCTCTTGCACAGCTAGAGCATGTGCGCGGCAGGCAGCGATCACGGGGCAGGTGGCACAGACGGCCTTGGCTGCATTCTCGCGATTGCGTCGACGTGGACCGCGTTCTCCATCAGGATGGAAGAACGCTTCAGGATCAAGGTCGCGACAAGCGCCTTTGTACTGCCACTCCCACTCTTCCATTACGGGAATCGGTAAGCGTGAAATCTCAGCCATCTCTTTACTCCTGTTCGGTCCTCGGTTATGGAAACTTTACAATCGTTTCATAGGTTGTTCAAGTACCTAACGATTCAAACCTGCTTCAGAGGTGAAAAATTCCTAGATTGAGCGTGATTTCAAGTGGTGAGATGGGCCACTAGGGGCCACGATTACCCCATGAGCCCAGCAGAGCAGCCGCCATTAGCCACAGGAGAGCTCCTGAACGTGGCAGCGGTGGCTCGCAGGATTGGGGTTGCCCCAGCGACGCTTCGCACCTGGGCCAGGCGTTATGGGATCGGACCTTCAGAGCACGAGGTGGGTTCGCATCGAAAGTACTGCCCATCTGATTTAGCAAAACTTACCGTGATGCGTCGCCTGATTAGTTCAGGCGTGGCCCCGGCAGATGCTGCAGAGCAGGCAAAGGCTCACGAGGGTGAAGTGGTTATTGAAGAGTTCACTTCACTCTGTCGTGAATGTAATGAAACTATCGATGCGATTTTCAATGCTTCAGAGGCGCATGATTCACTCTTTGTTGAAACGATGTTGCGCAATGAGATTTCAGAGAATGGAATTATCAGTGCCTGGCAAGATGTATTTGTTCCCGTACTAATTCAAGTCGGAACTGCTTGGGAGAAATCAGGCAAGGGCATTGAGGTCGAACATATGCTCACCGAAATTCTCAAGCGAGTGCTACGCGAATCAACGTCAGAAATTGTTGCGCCTGTGAATTCTCGCCCCGTATTGCTTGCCTCCGTTGGTGAAGAGCTGCACTCACTTGCGTTACATGCACTCGCTGCCGCCTTGGCAGAGCGCGGTATTGAGACCCACTTTTTAGGTGCGCGAACACCAGTTGAAGCAATCTCATCAATGGTCTCTCGCTTTGCGCCCCCGGCAGTTTTCTTGTGGGCCCAGTTGCCAGTCAACGGTGATCCGAAATTTGTTACTGGCATACCTGCCGTGCGCCCAGCGCCTCGCGTCATCATCGGCGGGCCGGGATGGAATCCCGATAAGTGCCAGAACGCCCACTTTGTAGGCTCATTAACCCTTGCAGTGGACGAAATCGCGATGGCAGTCGGGGCCTAAGGCCACCGATAGACTCGGCTCATGAGCGAGCACGACAAGGTCACAATGCTTGGCCTGACCTATGACGATGTTCTCCTGCTCCCAGATGCCTCCGACGTTGTTCCCAGCGAAGTAAATACATCAACGTGGCTAACTCGAAATATCTCATTGGCAGTTCCGCTGGCATCGTCTGCAATGGATACCGTTACTGAATCAGCCATGGGAATTGCGATGGCAAAAGCGGGTGGAATCGGAATTATTCACCGAAATTTTTCTATCGAAGATCAAGTAACTCACGTCAAGCTCGTTAAAAACGTTGGCCTTGCAGGTGCTGCAGTCGGTGTTGGTGATGATGGATATGCACGTGCCCAGGCCTTGATTGAAGTCGGTGTTGATGTTGTCGTAGTTGATACGGCGCACGGTCATCACCGCGCAGTTTTAGAGGCGATCGAGCGCATTAAGAAGTTCTCTCCAACTACCGAAATCATTGGTGGCAATATCGCAACACGTGCTGGTGCACAGGCGTTGATTAATGCTGGAGCGGATGCGGTAAAGGTTGGCGTAGGTCCAGGATCGATTTGTACAACTCGTGTTGTTGCAGGCGTCGGTGTTCCACAAGTAACTGCGATCATGGAAGCGGCTAAGGCATGTAACAAGGCTGGCATCCCACTGATTGCAGATGGCGGGCTGCAATACTCAGGAGATATCGTCAAGGCAATTGTTGCCGGCGCGCACTCTGTAATGCTTGGTTCACTATTGGCCGGCTGTGATGAATCACCAGGTGAGCTCATTGAAATTGATGGCCGTAAATACAAGGCATATCGCGGAATGGGTTCACTCGGGGCGATGCAATCTCGTGGCGAGCAGAAGTCATACTCGAAGGATCGCTACATGCAAGATGATGTTTTGAGCGAAGATAAATTGGTTCCAGAGGGTATTGAAGGAAAAGTTGCCTACCGCGGATCCGTCGCAGAAGTTGTTCACCAACTCGTTGGCGGATTACGCAGCGGCATGGGTTATGCGGGAGCACCCGATGTAGAAACACTTCGCCGCGATGGACACTTGATTCAAATTACCTCTGCAGGGCTACAGGAAAGCCATCCACACGATGTGCTTCATGTAGCTGATGCACCTAACTACACGCAGGCTAAGTAAGGAGCGCACATGGATATCGAAATCGCACCGGGAAAACGCGCTCGCCAGGCTTACTCTTTCGACGATATCGCTATCGTGCCAAGTCGCCGTACCCGTGACCCAGAAGATGTCTCAACTACATGGCAGATCGATGCCTACAAATTTGATTTACCAATGTTGGCAGCACCTATGGATTCAGTTGTCTCACCTGAGACTGCGATTGAAATCGGTCGACTCGGTGGACTTGGTGTACTTAACCTCGAAGGATTGTGGACGCGTTATGACGATCCACGTATTCCGCTGGGTGAGATCGCATCAATGCCAGATAAGCATGCCACTCGTCGCATGCAAGAAATTTATAGCGCACCAATTCGCCCAGAGCTAATTAAAGAGCGCATTCAAACTATTCGTGATGCTGGCGTAACTGTTGCGGCTTCACTTTCACCACAACGTACTGCAGAACTTCATAAGGCTGTTATCGCAGCGGGAGTTGATATCTTCGTTATTCGCGGAACTACTGTTTCAGCAGAGCACGTGGCATCAGAGCGCGAAGAACTAAACTTAAAGAAGTTCATCTATGAACTCGATGTTCCTGTCATCGTGGGTGGCGTTGCCACAACAACTGGCGCACTTCACTTAATGCGCGCAGGTGCTGCCGGTGTATTGGTTGGCTTCGGAGGCGGAGCCGCACACACCACACGAAAAGTTTTGGGAATCGAAGTTCCGATGGCATCTGCTGTCGCAGAAGTTGCTGCAGCACGCCGCGAATACTTGGATGAATCTGGTGGACGCTATGTTCACGTTATTGCAGATGGCGCAGTTGGTCGCTCTGGCGATATCGCAAAGGCAATTGCAATGGGAGCCGATGCCGTCATGATGGGATCACCTCTTGCGAAAGCAACAGAGGCACCTGGTCTTGGTTGGCACTGGGGATCAGAGGCACATCACGGGCAACTTCCACGTGGAGAGCGCGTCAATGTCGGCACTGTCGGTTCACTTCAAGAAATTTTGCTTGGACCATCACATAGCGCCGACGGTTCAATGAATCTCTTTGGCGCACTTCGACGTTCAATGGCGACCTGCGGATATTCAGATGTGAAGTCTTTCCAACGTGTAGAGGTGCTTATCAGTCATGGCAAGTAACGTCACTTCCGGTGGCGTTTTAGTCGTCGATTTCGGTGCACAGTACGCACAACTCATCGCTCGTCGCGTTCGTGAAGCAAATGTTTATTCAGAACTCGTTCCACATTCAATAACTGCGGCAGAAGTCATCGCAAAAAAGCCAGCAGCAATCATTCTCTCCGGCGGTCCATCAAGTGTCTATGCAGAGAATGCGCCAACCTTTGATTCTGCAATTCTCACACTTGGAATACCTGTCTTTGGAATCTGTTATGGATTCCAAGCGATGGCACAAGGTTTAGGTGGAGTCGTTAGCCAGACTGGAAAATCCGAGTACGGTCGCACTGATTTAACTGCAACGACTTCTGCAAAGATTTTCTCATCGCTCCCAGATTCACAGAAGGTCTGGATGTCACACGGTGATGCGGTCACGCAGGCGCCTCCAGGATTTACAGTTGTGGCATCTACTTCAGATACATCGGTGGCAGCTTTCGAGAATGAAACTGGACTTCTTGCTGGCGTGCAGTTCCATCCAGAAGTTCTTCACTCCGAACATGGTCAGGCAATTCTCAAGAATTGGCTTATCAATGTTGCTCAGTGTCCGGCAACATGGACATCTGCAAATATTGCAGCAGATGAGATTGAAAAAGCACGAACAGTTATTGGAGCCAAGCGAGTGATCTGCGGTCTTTCGGGAGGCGTTGATTCAGCAGTTGCTGCCGCAATCATTCAAAAAGCGGTGGGTGAGCAGCTCACCTGCGTCTTTGTAGATCACGGTCTTTTACGCAGTGGAGAGTCCGAACAAGTCCAACGGGATTTTGTTGCATCCACTGGCGTACAACTTGTCGTAGTCGATGCCGTAGAGCAATTCTTAAGCGCACTGAAAGGTGTTACCGATCCGGAAGAGAAGCGCAAAGTTATTGGTCGAGAATTCATTCGTTCATTTGAAAAAGCTGCTCGTGATATTGCCGCAGGCGGAGATGTTGAATTCTTAGTGCAAGGAACTCTCTATCCGGATGTTGTTGAATCAGGCGGGGGATCAGGTACTGCCAACATTAAATCTCACCACAATGTGGGCGGATTGCCAGATGATTTGAAGTTCTCTCTCATTGAACCTCTACGCACACTCTTTAAAGATGAAGTGCGTCAGGTTGGTCTTGAGCTTGGACTGCCGGAAGAAATCATCTGGCGTCAACCATTTCCTGGTCCAGGACTTGGCATCCGCATTATTGGTGAAGTGACGCAAGAACGTCTTGATCTCTTACGTGAAGCAGATGTCATCGCACGCACTGAACTTAAATTAGCGGGCCTTGATCGCACGATCTGGCAATGCCCAGTTGTACTTCTCGCTGATGTTAGAAGCGTCGGCGTGCAAGGTGATGGCCGTACCTATGGCCACCCAATAGTCCTTCGCCCAGTTTCAAGTGAGGATGCCATGACCGCAGATTGGTCACGCATTCCGTATGAAGTTCTCGAAAAGATTTCAACGCGTATTACAAACGAAGTTAAGGGAGTAAATCGCGTTGTTCTCGATGTCACCTCAAAACCGCCAGCTACAATTGAGTGGGAGTAAAAATGAGAAAAGTTCTAGTCTTGGCAGTTTCTGTATGCCTTTTCACCGCAACTTCGTTTCCGGCACAGGCTGCCGAACGTCCGAAATCCGTTGCATCGTGCAAAAAGTCAACAGCTAAGCCACGCGTTCCAGCGACGCTCAAGCAACCGAAGGTCCCGGCGAAGAGAATTCCTACAACGATTGCTTTCAATACAAATTGTGGAGTTATTCGCGCAACTCTATTAACGAAACAAGCACCTCAAACAACAACGAATATTGCATATCTCGCAAATGCAAAGTATTTCAACGGAACAATCTGTCATCGCCTAACAACTTCAGGAATCTTTGTTTTGCAATGCGGTGATCCAACCGCACAGGGTGCTGGAAGTCCTGGTGGTTGGGTTGGATATAAGGACGAGAATTTGCCAAGAGCGGGGGCAAAGAATTACCCCGCAGGCACACTTGCTATGGCAAATAGTGGACCTGGCACAAACGGCAGCCAATTCTTCTTGGTTTATGCCGATACTCAACTTGGCCCTGACTACACAATCTTTGGACGCATAACTTCGGGCTTGGATCTACTCAAGAAGATTGCAGAAGTGGGAGCGTACAAAGTTGAATCTGATGGACAGGCGTATTACGCAGAAGATGGTTTTCCGATTCAACTCGTTGTGATCGAAAGCGCGACCGTTCGATAATCTCTAATTTGTATGAACGATTTTAAAAGCTTCCGCAATTCGACCATCAGGTAATCCACCGAGTCCTGCATTGCGCTGACCCCACTCGCGCACCATGTTATCGAGTTCTTTATTGTGCGCCGTTTGAGATACATGACTATGAAGTGCTGCCATCTTTAAATCAAAGGTATCGGTGATATCAACGAAGTGATCCGGATGGGCAAAACCCATCATCCATACTTCCTTCACGCGCCACGGTTCAAGACCTTCGTCATCAAGCAAATCGGTAAAGGCAAAGGGATTACGAGCATCGGGATAGACCGCTTGTATCGCTGCTTCACCGGCTGCAAGGTGATCTGGATGGCTAGCACCAATGCGCTCCCAGTTTCGTTCTGGTGATTGGCAGACCATGCGATCAGGCTTTGAAATTCGAATCTGACGAACTAAATCTTTTCGAAGCGCCAGCGTTGGTTCGAGATGACCATCTACATAATTTAAGAAGGTGATGTCAGTGACTCCGATAGCGGCACCGGCTGCACGTTGTTCACGCTGGCGTACAGCAGGCATCTCTTCCTTCGAATATCCGGACTCTTCGCCACCTTGATCACCGTTAGTGCAAAAGACGTAGGAGACGTGGATTCCAGCCTTAATCCATTTGGCGATTGTTCCGCTTGCGCCAAAGTCTGAGTCATCAGGATGTGCATTAATCACTAATACACGTGAGATTTCGGAATCGTTAAGAGGCTCCATGTTGGCCGATCCTAATAGACTCCCGCGCATGAACGAAATGGCAACGCCTGCAGATGCCTTGATTGAAGGACTCAATCCAGCGCAGCAGGCTGCCGTTATTCATACTGGTGGGCCTCTACTTGTTGTAGCAGGTGCTGGCTCAGGAAAAACACGTGTTCTTACTCGGCGTATTGCTTACTTAATGGCAGCGCGTGGAGTTCGCCCCTATGAAATTTTGGCAATTACCTTTACCAATAAGGCAGCCGGTGAAATGAAAGAGCGCGTAGCTGAACTTGTCGGCCCGGTCGCAAAATCAATGTGGGTCTCTACATTTCACTCCGCATGTGTACGCCTACTTCGACTTGAGGCTCATCGTTTAGGTTTTTCAAACTCATTCAGCATTTATGACTCGGCCGATTCACTTCGATTAGTAACAATTGTTGCAAAAGAGCTAAACCTTGATCCAAAGCGCTATCCACCGCGCCAATTTCAATCCATGATCTCTAATGCCAAAAACGAGTTACTTGGTCCTCAGGATTATCTCAATGCCACAACAAATCAATTTGAACAGGTCGTTGCTGATGTCTACTCGGTTTATCAGAAGCGTCTGCAGTCAGCTAATGCTATGGATTTCGACGATTTGATTTTAAACACAGTCAAAGTGATTCAGCGTTTTCCGGAGGCAAAAGCAAGAATGCGTTCTCGCTTTAAACATATCTTGGTCGATGAGTATCAAGATACGAATCATGCGCAATACATCCTGGTCCGCGAACTTACGGGCTCTATTGAAGATGGGACACCTCCTGCCGAGCTCTGCGTCGTTGGAGATGCCGACCAATCAATCTATGGCTTTCGTGGTGCAACTATCAGAAATATTCTGCAATTCGAACTCGACTATCCAAATGCAACAACAGTTTTGCTCGAGCAGAACTATCGTTCAACTCAGAATATTCTCAACGCTGCCAATGCAGTCATCACTCAGAATGCATCACGGAAAGAGAAGAATCTCTGGACGGATTCGGGTGCGGGCGCGCCATTAATCGGTTATGTCGCCGAATCTGAACATGATGAAGCTGAGTTTGTAAAAGATGAGATTCGATCACTTCAGCGAAACGGCACTTCAGAGCCAGGGGATACTGCAATTTTCTATCGCACCAACGCTCAATCTCGTGTATTTGAAGAAGTCTTTATGCGAGCAGCACTTCCATACAAAGTAGTGGGTGGACTTAGGTTCTACGAACGTAAAGAGGTTAAGGATCTGCTTGCATATCTTCGGGTGCTGGCAAATCTTGAAGATGAGATTTCGCTTCGACGGATCATTAATATCCCCAAACGCGGAATTGGCGACCGCGCTATAGAAGAAGTCGATCGCTTTGCCGTACTGCAAGGCGTTACATTTTGGCAAGGACTTAATCGTTGCGCGGAAGCACAGGAAGTTCCATCGCGGGCGGCGGGCTCGATTCTGCAATTTGTATCAATGATGAGTGCTCTTGCGGTATTGGTAGAAGCAAAGACAAAACCTTCTGTGATCATTGAAGCAATACTCGAACAATCAGGATTGCTCACAGAGCTTGAAGCAAGTTCTGATCCACAGGATGAAGTTCGAGTCGAGAACTTGAAGGAACTAGTAGCAGTTGCGATGGAGTATGAAGAGCGTCCCTTTGAAGCACTGGCGGAGGATGAAGAGATTTCGCTCGCAGGCTTCCTTGAGAAAGTTGCACTCGTTGCTGATGCGGATGAGATTCCAGATGGAGAAGATCATGGTGGTGTTGTCACGTTGATGACCCTGCACACGGCTAAGGGCCTTGAATTTCCAACCGTTTTTCTTACCGGTATGGAGGATGGAATTTTTCCGCACTCAAGAACATTCGATGATAAAGATGAGATAGAAGAAGAACGTCGTCTTGCATACGTTGGACTAACGCGCGCAGAAGAGCGACTATATATTTCTCGTGCTGAATATCGTTCCTCGTGGGGTGCACCGAATTACAATCCACCATCCCGTTTTCTTGATGAGATTCCAGAAGATCTCATTCAGTGGCGTAATGAAGGACGTTCTAGTTTCTCTCCATCCACTTCTGTGCGAACGTCGCGTGTGGCATCTGCGCCCCCTCCTCGTGCAACCGGTAAGAAGAGCAGCGCAATGGTTTTGGCAGTTGGTGAGCGTGTGTCTCATGACACATTCGGTCTTGGCACTGTTGTCGCCGTTGCTGGTGAAGGCGATAAGTCAGAGGCCACTATCGACTTTGGAGATTACGGCCAAAAGCGCCTTCTTCTTCGCTACGCGCCGGTCGAGAAGCTCTAGCGCGGGCTCTAAGATGGGCACAGTGAAATTTGCGCAGATACAAGCGCCCATCAATGAAGGAGCGATCTAGTGGATCTCTTTGAATATCAGGCCCGTGATCTCTTTGAAAAACATGGAGTCCCAGTTCTTGCTGGCGCAGTTGCGACAACTGCCGATCAAGCTTTTGCTGCAGCATCAAAGATGGGTGGACGCGTTGTTGTTAAGGCTCAGGTAAAAGTTGGTGGACGCGGCAAGGCGGGTGGAGTCAAGGTTGCCGAAAACGCAGAGGAAGCACGCGAAAAGGCAGCAGCAATTCTTGGAATGGATATTAAAGGTCACACAGTTCATCAAGTGATGATCGCTCAAGCTGCACCAATTGAATCTGAGTATTACTTAGCAATTTTGCTTGATCGCTCGAACCGTACATTCCTTGTTATGGCATCGGTTGCAGGCGGAATGGATATTGAAGAAGTGGCAAAGACTGCACCAGAAAAACTTGCAAAAGTTCCAGTATCTGCTGTGGATGGAATTTCGCTTGCTAAGGCGAAAGAAATTGTTGCCCAAGCAGCATTTCCATCAGATGTTGCCGATCAAGTTGCTGAGGTTTTGGTCAAGCTCTGGGAGACATTCTCCTCAGAAGATGCAACCTTGGTTGAAGTCAATCCACTCGTAAAGACCAGTGATGGAAAAGTTGTAGCTCTCGATGGAAAAGTCTCTCTAGATGAGAACGCAGAGTTCCGCCAACCAGATCATGAAGCACTTGTTGATCACAGTGCGACAAATCCACTTGAAGCTCTTGCAAAAGAGAAGGGCCTTAACTACGTAAAACTTGAAGGCCAAGTTGGAATCATCGGAAATGGTGCTGGACTGGTTATGAGCACACTAGATGTCGTCGCCTATGCGGGAGAAAAGTTTGGCGGAATGCGCCCTGCCAACTTCCTTGATATCGGAGGAGGAGCTTCTGCGCAGGTAATGGCAGATGGGCTCTCAATTATTCTCGGAGATAAAGATGTGAAGAGCGTCTTCGTTAACGTATTCGGCGGAATCACAGCGTGTGATGCGGTTGCAAACGGAATTGTTGCAGCCCTTGAAACACTCGGTGCAACCGCCACCAAGCCGATCGTTGTGCGCCTTGATGGCAATAACGTCGAAGAAGGACGCGCGATTTTAAATGCTGCAAACCACCCATTGGTAGAGCAGCTCGACACGATGGATGGAGCAGCATCACGCGCTGCAGAATTGGCGGCGAAGTAAATGGCTATCTTTATCAATGATGCAAGCAAAGTAATCGTTCAAGGAATGACAGGTTCCGAAGGAACCAAGCACACTCGCCGGATGCTCGCTTCAGGTACAAAAGTTGTCGGCGGAGTTACTCCAGGCAAAGGCGGACAGAGCGTTGATATCGATGGTCATAACCTGCCCGTCTTTAACACTGTGGCAGAAGCAATGGCCGCAACTGGCGCGAATACGTCAGTGGTCTTTGTTCCGCCTAAGTTTGCAAAGGCTGCGGTGATCGATGCTATCGATGCCAAGATGCCACTTGTAGTTGTAATCACCGAAGGAATTCCAGTACACGATTCAGCATTTTTCTACACATATGCAAAAGAAAAAGGCGGCACACAGATTATTGGGCCAAACTGTCCAGGTCTGATTAGCCCAGGAAAATCAAATGTTGGAATCATTCCAGCAAATATCACTGGTGCAGGTCCAATCGGGCTCGTCTCTAAATCTGGAACTCTTACCTACCAAATGATGTATGAACTGCGCGATATTGGATTTAGCACTGCAGTTGGAATCGGCGGAGATCCAGTAATTGGTACAACGCATATTGATTGCTTACGTGCATTCCAAGATGATCCTGAGACCACAGCAATTGTGATGATCGGTGAAATCGGCGGAGATGCCGAAGAGCGCGCAGCAGCATTTATCTCAGAGTATGTAACCAAGCCTGTTGTTGGTTATGTTGCAGGCTTTACTGCTCCTGAAGGAAAGACAATGGGACATGCAGGTGCAATTGTCTCTGGCTCTTCAGGAACTGCCATTGCAAAGAAAGATGCACTGGAAGCTGCAGGAGTTAAGGTTGGTCAAACACCAAGTGAAACTGCGCGCTTTATGCGCGCCATTCTCGGTCGCTAACCTCCGATGTTGCAACGCGTCCTAGGGGTCACGTTCGCACAGGCTCTACGTAGCGCTGCAATATTTATTCTGCCGCTCGCATTTATCACTCTCATCGCATGGGCAACTGCAGGAAGTGCATCTGGATCAACATCGGACCCGATTCGCGCAGCAATGTGGATCTGGCTCGCAACCCACCATGTTCACTTTGATTTAGCGCTCTCGCCTTCAGGAGTCGCCGGTTATCTCTCTTATCTGCCTATAGGTGGATTACTTCTACCGATTCTTGCCCTTCGCTCTGGTTTCAAGCGAGTAGTTTCAAAACTAGATGGTGATTATTCAAATTTGACTGGAGTCAGACTCTTCTTTGCTCTCTTCTACGCAACTCTTACTGCGGTGATCGCAGTGTTCTCTACCTCCACCGGAGTTCAACCGCTGTGGTGGATGGCTGCAATCTTCGCTTTTCTCATTGCATTGGGAAGTTCATTCATTGCTGATCGCAGTATCTCTCTGGCAATTCCCGTAATTCTTGGATTACGAATGGTCGCTCTTTTACTCGGTCTTGGATTTCTTATCTACACATTCGCATTCTTTTTTAACTTTGATCAAGCGATACTCATCACTCGAGTCTTAGCACCTGGAATTTTTGGATCGCTCCTTCTTCTCATCCTCAATCTTCTTTATCTTCCCAACGTTGCTCTCGCAGCCCTTTCCTATGTGAGTGGAGCCGGATTTGCAGTCGGTGCGGGCACTCACCTCTCACCATTTACTCAAGATATTGGCCAGATTCCTGCGCTTCCTCTTCTTGCAGGACTACCGGTCAATCCAAATAAATGGTTCTTACTTTTCTCGATTGTAATCATCGCACTAGGTGCTCTCCTTGGATACTGGACAGTTTCACTTCAAGAGCGAGTCTCTTGGCAGAGCTTCTTTATCCTGATTGTGATGCTCATACTTCTGGCCTACCTTGCAAGCGGATCGCTCATCACTCAAGCAATGGGTGCAGTCGGTGTTTCAATCTGGCAATTCATGCTTGCCGTAGGCGGCCAACTTCTGATTGGTCTCCTTGCATTCAAATTCATTCCGCGAATGAAGTTCTTTTCTCGATGAGAAGGATCGCAGTTTTAGCTTCTGGTAGCGGAACACTTGCAGAGGCAATCTTTAAGGCAGCAGAAGAACAAGTTCTTCCTTGCACAATTGTCGCACTTATCTGCGATAAAGCAGATGCAGGTGTTATTGAACGCGCAGACAAATACAAGATTCCTGTTCACCTGCATCCGATGACACAGGATCGTCAACAATGGAACCTCGCACTTCTTCAGTATCTACAATCACTCAAACTTGATCTTGTAGTAAGTGCTGGCTTCATGCGAATTCTCGATCACTCGGTGACTTCATCACTTCCTATTATTAATAGCCACCCTGCACTCTTGCCTTTATTCCCAGGCGCTCATGCCGTCCGTGATGCACTTGCCGCTGGTGTAAAAAAGACAGGCACCACAATTCACTGGGTAGATGCAGGCGTGGATACGGGTGAGGTTATTGCTCAGGCAGAGCTCGACATTGCACCTGAAGATAACGAGGAAACACTCCACGAGCGCATTAAGATTCTCGAAAGATCTCTCATTGTTGCGACGATCGAGCAGCTGCTATCAGCGATGGAGAACGGCAGACCATGACGAAGAAGATCACGCGCGCACTTATCAGTGTCTATGACAAAACGGGCCTAGTCGAACTTGGAAAGGTTTTAGATTCTGCCAGCGTTGAAATTCTCTCAACCGGATCAACTGCCTCAACCTTGCGCGATGCAGGAGTCAAAGTCACAGATGTAAGCACCTATACAGGTTTTCCTGAAATCATGGGCGGTCGCGTCAAGACACTGCACCCGCGCATTCACTCTGGAATATTGGCAGACCAGAACAACCCAGAACATCTAAAAGCAATTGCAGATTTAGATATTGCACCATTTGATTTAGTAGTCATCAATCTCTATCCATTTGCTCAGACAATTGCATCAGGAGCATCTTTTGCCGAGTGTATTGAGCAAATAGATATTGGCGGACCATCAATGTTGCGCGGAGCGGCAAAGAACCACGGAAGCGTCGCCGTCATCAGTAGCCCCTCTCAATATCGACTCATTGAAAAAGCCCTGATAGAAGGTGGATTTACTACAGAGCAGCGTCAACGTTTAGCCTTAGAAGTATTCAGAACGACGGCAGAATACGATCTCGCAATTGCTTCCTGGCTTGGTGCAAGTAATGAACTTCCTGAATGGTTTGGCGAGATTTACACCCGCGAGCACTCATTGCGCTATGGCGAAAATCCACATCAGGATGCGGCAATCTATAGTGGAGCATCTAGTAAATTCGATGGTGGAATCGTTGGCGCGCAGCAGCACCACGGTAAAGAAATGTCATTTAACAATTACACAGATGCAGATGCTGCTTGGCGTGCAGCTTTAGATCACTCTCAACCATGTGTAGCCATCATTAAGCATGCCAACCCTTGCGGCATTGCAATTGCCAGCGATATAACTTCGGCTTACCGCGCAGCTCATGCATGTGATTCAGTGTCGGCATTTGGGGGAGTTGTTGCAGCAAACCGCACCATTTCCGTAGAGATGGCCACCGCACTTTCCTCAGTCTTTACCGAAGTCGTAATTGCTCCAGGATATGAAGTAGGCGCAATTGAGATTCTTTCCGCCAAACCATCGATTCGAATATTGACGTGTACTTCATCAGAAATTTCACCACTTGAACGCAGACCAGTCTCTGGCGGGATGTTGCTTCAGCAGAGTGACCTCATTGATGCACCCGGTGATCTCAGTGCAGGGTGGAAGCAAGTTTCTGGCAGCGCTCCTTCACCTCATGTAATTGCAGATCTTGAATTTGCTTGGCGCAGTATTCGCGCCGTAAAGAGCAACGCCATACTGCTTGCAAAAGATGGCGCAGCAATTGGAATTGGTATGGGTCAAGTAAACCGAGTCGATAGCGCCAAACTCGCTGTTGATCGCGCAGGTGATCGCGTCGCAGGCACTGTTGCAGCAAGTGATGCCTTCTTCCCATTTGCAGATGGGCTCGAAATACTTATTCGCGCAGGTGTGACTGCAGTAGTCCAGCCAGGTGGCAGTGTGCGCGATGAAGAGGTGATTGCTGCAGCCAACGCAGCGGGTATTGCGATGTTCTTCACGGGCACGCGGCACTTCTCGCACGCATAAGCGGTTAAGATTTCACCATGAGTGCAGTGATACTAGACGGCAAGGCGCTAGCTGCCTCAATTAAAAAAGATCTCACAGCGCGCACCGACGCACTCAAGGCTGCAGGCAAAGTTCCAGGACTTGGAACTATCTTGGTGGGTGATGATCCCGGCTCACATTCTTATGTTTCAGGTAAGCATCGCGATTGCAAAGAAGTAGGAATCACATCTTTTCGAATAGATCTTCCCGCAACTGCTTCGCAAAGTGATGTGCTGGCAGCGATCAAGGATTTGAATAGCACTCCAGAGTGCACGGGATATATCGTGCAACTTCCTCTGCCTGAGGCAATTAATACTCAGATGATTTTAGAAGCCATTGATCCTGCAAAGGATGCCGATGGTCTTCACCCAATGAATCTGGGGCGACTTGTTGCTGGATACGATGCACCACTTCCATGTACGCCACGTGGAATTGTTGCACTGCTCAACCATTACAAAATTAACCTCAACGGCGCAGAAGTCGTCGTAATCGGTCGCGGTCTGACTGTAGGTCGCCCACTCGGACTCTTGCTCTCTCGCCGCCAAGAAAATGCGACAGTAACTCTCACACATACTGGAACCAAAGATCTTGCTTTCCATACGCAACGGGCAGATATTGTCGTTGCTGCAATTGGCCAGTCGCATTTCTTAAAAGCTTCTATGGTTAAAAAAGGTGCAACCCTGATTGATGTTGGAATTTCACGGAGCGCAGATGGATTAGATGGAGATATCTGCCCGGGTGCATATGAAGTTGCGGGACATGTATCTCCAATGCCAGGTGGAGTAGGTCCAATGACTCGTGCCATGCTGTTACAGAATGTTGTTGAGTCGTGCGAAAAGAATTGACGGGTTATCGCGGCCTCGCAAATGCGCTTTTGGTGGTCGGCATCGTGGCTGGAGTCTTCTCATTTATCCGAGTGGGCTCTGTGATTATTGCTGCGGCGATGGCTGTGATCGTCCTCTCAGGACGAAGGGATGCGCCTAACCGTGGCGTAATTTCGACCTACCTACCGATTTTGATTGCAATCTCACTTTTTGCCATGGCGATTGCACTTCCGCGCGGGTTGTAGGCTTGGCCTAAATCGGGCGTAAAAGCCAACTTAATCAAGTAAGAGGTCTCAAACATGGCAAAGAAAGTCACAGTTGTCGGAGCAGGTTTCTACGGATCAACCACCGCACTTCGTCTAGCTGAATACAACATCTTCGACACAGTTGTTCTTACAGATATTCTCGAAGGTAAGCCTGAAGGTTTAGCACTCGATATGAATCAATCACGATCAATCGAAGGTTTTGAGACAAAGATTATTGGAGCAACTACAACCGCAGATGGCGCAGGATACGAAGCCACTGCAAATTCAGATGTTGTTGTTATCACCGCAGGACTTCCACGTAAGCCTGGAATGAGCCGCATGGATTTGATTGGCGTTAACGCCGGCATCGTCCGTGGAGTTGCTGAGAATATTGCTAAGCACTCACCAAATGCAGTGATTATTGTTGTATCAAATCCACTTGATGAGATGACAGCGCTGACACAGATTGCAACAAACTTCCCTAAGAACCGCGTTATGGGTCAAGCTGGAATGCTCGATACAGCGCGCTTTACAAACTTTGTCGCCGAAAAACTTGGTGTTGCAGTCTCATCTGTAAAAACGCTGACCCTTGGTTCACATGGAGACACCATGGTTCCGGTCCCAAGCCGTTGCACAGTTGATGGTGTTGCGCTCTCTGAGAAGTTATCGGCAGAAGAAATCGCAGATCTTGTCGATCGCACACGTAACGGTGGTGCAGAAGTTGTTGCACTCCTTAAGACTGGCTCTGCCTATTACGCACCATCAGCTGCCGCTGCTCGTATGGCTAAAGCGGTCATCGAAGATTCAGGAGCCGTGATGCCAGTGTGCGCATGGGTCGATGGTGAATATGGAATCTCAGGCGTCTATCTCGGAGTTGAAGCAGCAATCGGTCGCGAAGGCGTGAAGAAAGTTGTTGAAACCACCCTTACTGATTCAGAGTTAGCTTCCCTTAAGGAAGCGGCAGAGGCAGTTCGCACCAAGCAAGCAGATGTTCAGACGCTTTAACTCGAATTGAAATTAACCACCCAGAGATAAGTAAAGGAAGATGATGAGCAAGATCAAAGTTACAGGAACTGTTGTTGAGCTAGATGGCGATGAGATGACCCGCATTATGTGGCAGTTCATCAAGGACTCGCTCATCCTCCCTTACCTCGATGTCAATCTTGAGTACTACGACCTCGGTATGGAGCATCGCGATGCGACAGATGATCAAGTCACCATTGATGCAGCACATGCAATCCAGAAGCATGGCGTGGGTATCAAGTGTGCAACGATTACTCCAGATGAAGCTCGCGTTGAAGAGTTTGGCCTTAAGAAGATGTGGAAGTCTCCTAATGGAACAATCCGTAACATTCTTGGTGGCGTAATTTTCCGCGAACCAATCATCATTAACAATGTTCCTCGTCTGGTTCCACACTGGACTAAGCCAATCGTGATTGGCCGCCATGCATTTGGTGATCAGTACAAGGCGACAGATATCAAGGTCCCTGGTCCAGGGAAACTCACACTTTCTTATGTTCCAGAAGGTGGCGGAGAGCCAATGAACCTTGAAGTATTTGACTTCAAATCTTCAGGTGTTGCGATGGCGATGTATAACGTCGATGATTCAATTCGCGACTTTGCTCGTGCATCATTGAACTACGGACTTCTTCGCAAGTTCCCTGTCTATCTTTCAACGAAGAACACAATCTTGAAGGCCTACGACGGTCGCTTCAAAGATATCTTCCAAGAGATCTACGAAGCAGAGTTCAAGAAGGACTTCGATGCAGCAGGAATTTGGTATGAGCACCGCCTGATTGACGACATGGTTGCTATGTCACTTCGTATGGAAGGTGGATACGTCTGGGCATGTAAGAACTACGACGGTGATGTGCAATCAGATACCGTCGCGCAGGGTTATGGCTCACTTGGACTCATGACTTCAGTGTTGATGACACCAGATGGAAAGATCTGTGAATCAGAGGCAGCGCACGGAACAGTTACTCGTCATTACCGCGATCACCAAGCTGGCAAAGCAACTTCTACCAACCCAATCGCATCAATCTTTGCTTGGACGCAAGGTCTTGCACATCGCGCCAAGCTTGATAACAATGCTGAGCTTGCAAAGTTTGCAAAGACTCTCGAGCAGGTATGTATCCAGACTGTTGAGCAAGGCAAGATGACAAAAGATCTCTCCCTTCTCATCTCTAAGGATGCGCCATACCAAACAACGCAAGAGTTCCTTGATTCAATTGATGAGAACCTTAAGAAAGCAATGGCTTAACAGCTAAGAAGAGAATCAAATAAAAAAGCCCGCCGGATATCCGGCGGGCTTTTTTACTACTCTTACTAGATACGCTCTCCAGTTGTTGCATTGAAGAGGTGAACTGAACTCTGGTTTGCAGAGACAGTAATTGTCTGGCCTGCGCGTGGTGGGTTCTTTGGATCCCAGCGCACGATCACTTGAGCACCTTCATCAGTTGCATTTGCAAACTTCACTGAAGAATCTGCAGGCTTTCCGTAGACGAATGCATCTGAGCCGAGCTCTTCAACAACTTCCACTAGAACATCAAAGCCAGAAGATGCAGGCGCAAATCCTTCTGGACGGATACCCACGGTCACCGATGAGCCAGCAGAAGCCGGAACAGCAATCTCGAGGTTTCCAAGCTTTGCCTTACCTCCGACAACTGGTGCAACAAGAAGGTTCATCGCAGGTGATCCGATGAAGCCTGCAACGAATGCATTCGCTGGGTTGTCATAGAGATTACGAGGTGTATCTACTTGCTGTAGAAGACCATCCTTAAGAACTGCAACGCGATCACCCATGGTCATAGCTTCAACCTGGTCGTGGGTTACATAAACGGTGGTGATTCCAAGACGACGCTGCAATGCAGCAATCTGTGTACGAGTTGCTACACGCAACTTCGCATCAAGGTTTGAGAGAGGCTCATCCATAAGGAATACCTGTGGTTCGCGAACAATCGCGCGACCCATTGCAACGCGCTGACGCTGTCCACCTGAAAGCGCCTTTGGTTTGCGATCAAGGTATGGCTCAAGGTCAAGCAACTTTGCAGCGTCACGGACGCGCTTATCGCGCTCGTCCTTTGAAACGCCAGCGATCTTCAATGCAAAG
>JBILEX010000048.1:0-6764 GCA_044351895.1 Candidatus Planktophila sp. | reverse complement strand
GGTATGGAACGCTGACGGCGTTCTATAGAAAAGGAGATAACCATGGCCAGAGAACTCATCGATACACATCAACACCTCTGGGTGATGAGTGAACGCGCATACAGCTGGATTGAGCCGGCATATGGCCCACTTTATGATGACTTCACACCTGAGCGCCTTGCACCAGAGATTCCCGCATCGGGAGTTACTAGTTCTGTCTTGGTACAGGCTGCAGACACCTACGATGACACTTTCTATATGCTCGATGTTGCGGGGCACTCTGATTTTGTGCAGGGAGTTGTCGGTTGGGTTCCCTTCGAGCGTCCTAATGAATCACGGACAGCGCTAGAGACTTTTGCAAAGAACAAGTACTTCAAAGGTGTACGTAATCTGACTCACGATTACTCTAATCCAAAGTACGAATCAGATGACGCGTGGATTACCCGCCCAGCAGTACTTGAGACTTTGGCTTATGTTGAAAAGATGGGTCTGAGTTTTGATTATGTCTCGGTTAAACCAGAACATACAAAGAATATTGTTACCTTGGCTAAGAAGTTTCCAAATCTAAAAATTGTTGTCGATCACTTTGCTAAGCCACCTATCGCGGCAAAAGAGATGGAGCCATGGGCATCATCTATGGCTGAGATTGCAGCCTTCCCTAATGTCCATGCCAAGTTATCCGGACTAAATACAGCCTCTGATCTTGCTAACTGGACTGTTGCAGATTGGCAACCATACGTTGATTTTATGGTCAAGACCTACGGTGCAAACCGCGTCATGATGGGTGGAGATTGGCCGGTCATCGTTCTTGGAAACACATATGTAGAAGTATGGAAAGCCCAAGTTGAAGTGATCAGCGGATACTCCGAAAGTGATCAAGACTGGATTACACATAAGACAGCTAAAGCTTTCTACAATCTCTAAAGAATTCACCAACCGAAAGGAAGAGCCATGCAACGGTATGCATCAGTTATTGGAATGCCATATGAGAACCGTGAGGAGTACGAGCGCCTGCACGCAGATGTCTGGCCTGAAGTTCTAGCCAAGATCGCTGAGGTGAATATTCAAAACTATTCCATCTACCGTTATGGAGAACTTCTCTTCTCCTACTTTGAATATGTAGGCAGCGACTTTGATGCAGATATGGCAAAGATGGCAGCGGATCCAAAGACCCAAGAGTGGTGGGATGTCTGCATGCCGTTGCAGCGCCCAGTAAATGATCGCGCTGAGGGTGAATGGTGGGCGTCAATTCCTGAGGTATTCCATGTCGACTAGTTCGCTAGATCGATCGCAACTTCCTCTTAACGGAATTCTTGTACTCGATTTCTCACAGTTTCTAGCAGGTCCTGTTTCGGCAATGCGCCTGGCAGATCTTGGTGCTCGTGTTATCAAGATTGAACGTCCTGGTACTGGAGATATTGGACGCACACTTGCCTTCGCTGGTCTTGAAAAAGATGGAGACACGCTCTCTTTCCACATTATGAATCGTAATAAAGAGAGCTATGCCGCAGACCTTAAAAACTCAGATAGTTTGAAAGAAGTCTGGGAGTTAGTAAAGAAGGCAGATGTCATCATTCAGAATTTTCGCCCAGGTGTAATCGAACGCTTAGGTCTTGGATATGAAGATGTAAAGAAAGTTAATCCTGGAATCATTTACGCCAGTGCGACTGGATATGGTGCAGAGGGTCCATTTAAGGATCGCCCCGGACAAGATCTCCTTGCGCAATCAATCTCTGGTTTGCCATGGCTAAACGGTCGTGCTGGAGATCCTCCAATCCCAGTAGGTTTGGCCGTTGCAGATATCTTTACATCGACACATCTGGCATCTGGCGTGATTGCTCTTTTGCTACGTCGCGAACGTACTGGGGTTGGTGGAATGGTTGAGTCAAGCCTCCTTGAATCCATGCTTGATCTGCAATTTGAATTAATCTCTGCCAACCTCTTTGATCCAAGTGTTGTTGTTAATCGTGGTGCAGGAAACTCTGCTCATGCATTCTTGCCAGCACCTTATGGTCTCTACAAGACAAGCGATGGATATCTGGCGATTGCAATGACTCCGATTCCAGCACTTGGTGCACTTCTTGGAGTAAACCTTGATGAGTACGAGGATCCAAAGTCATGGTGGAGCCATCAAGAAGAGATTATGAAAAAGCTAAGTGCGAAGCTCGAGACAAATACCACTGAACATTGGTTAGCGATCTTGGATGCTGCCGATATCTGGTGCGCACCAGTGCTGACGTTGCCAGAACTGGTTAACCATAAGGGATTTGCAGCAATTGATATGACTCAGAAGACCTCTCGTACAGGACGAGATGGTTCAGAGATATCGATTCCAACCACACGTTCACCAGTGCGCATTGATGGCAAGACCATCAAGCATTCAAAGGGTGCGCCACATGTCGGTGAAGATACCGAGAAGATTCGCAAAGAGTTCGGGATATAGACGGGGGAGATCATGAAGAATCCAAATCCAGATCAAGGTAAGAGATATGAGATTCCTGTATGGAATCAGGATGTCAAACTTTATGAGGATTACCAGGTCGGTGAAGTCGACCGATCACTTCGCCGTACGATCTCTGAAGGTGAAGTAATGCTCTTTAATTCACTGGTCTTGGATATGCATCCCTATGTTGGTGATGACATCTGGGCACGTGAACACGGTCTCTTTAAAAAGCGTCTTGTTCCGGGCGCAATGGTCTTCTCTTACGGGCTAGGTCTCTTTGCGCATAATAATGTCAACACATTTAGTTATGGCTATGACAAGTTGCGCTTTATCAAGCCAACATTTATTGGTGACACCATTTATGGAATGCGCACACTGCTTGAGAAGACACCTAAATACGAAAACATGGGTCTATTTAAGGTCAGTTATGAAATTTTTCGTGCAGATAATGAAGAACTTGTTTTGTATACCGAGCACTTGCAGACAGTGCTCTATCGCACCTCCCAAGCAGAGAACCTCAAAGCAGAAGGAAAAGATCAGCCATGATTGAGCAATTTCAAGTTATCGCAGATGCAGTACGCCTTGAAGTAAAGCCAGAACATCGCAAGAAGATTGGTATTTGCGGCGCGGGCGGAATTGTCGATGGCGCGCACCTTCCAGCGTATAAAAAAGCAGGTCTTGAAGTTGTTGCAATTTTTGATACTGATAACGCGAAGGCGAAAGATGTCGCAGCACGCCATGGAATTGCAAAGGTCTATGTAACTCTTGCAGAACTACTGGCAGATTCTCAGGTAGAGATCGTTGATATCGCAGTCCCTGCAGCAGCTCAGCCAGAAATTTTCGCTCAAGTCGCTGCTGCTAAAAAACATATCCTTGCCCAGAAGCCATTTGCGACAACCGTTGCAGCTGGTGATTTAATGGTGAAGCAGGCAAAGGATGCAGGCATTGTGGCGGCGGTCAATCAGCAACTCCGCTTTGAAGAAGGTGTTGCGGCAGCACATAAGATGGTTGAACTCGGTTGGATTGGCACCGTCAGCAACTTCTCAATCAATGTTAACTTGATGACCCCGTGGGAGTTATGGCCTTGGGCGAAAGATCTTGAGCGCCTTGAAGTGATGTTGCACTCGATTCACTATCACGACCTTATTCGCTGGTTCTTAGGCGATGCCAAGACAGTCTTCTGTGCTGCAGGACGGACAGCAGGACAATTTCCAATCGGTGAGACTCGCACAATTTCTACGGCGCTCTATGAGAGCCCTGTGACCTCTGTTGTTCATGCCAACCATGTCAATCGCGGTGGCGATAACTACGCCGAGTACCGCATTGATGGAGATAAGGGTTCCATTCGCGGAACTCTTGGATTGCTCTATGACTATCCAAACGGTCGCGTAGATACGATCGAGATTAATTCTTCCGTCATACCTACAGATGGTTGGCTTCCTTATCCAGTAACAACTCGTTGGTTCCCAGATGCCTTTATCGGAACTATGGGATCCGTGATGGAGAGTATTTCTACTGGTGCACCGTTGCGTTCATCTGTAGCCGAGAATGTGGGAACCCTGAAGATGGTTGAAGCGCTCTACAAATCTATGGATTCTGGAAAGTCAGTTGACCTCTAACACGCCTCTTCCGCTCTTTGATTTAGCGGGAAAGGTTGCAGTTATCACTGGAGGCAATGGCGGAATCGGTTTAGGTTGTGCAAGAGGATTAGCTAGAGCTGGTGCAACAGTTGTTATTTGGGCGCGAGATACCTCAAAGAATGCAGTGGCAAAGAGCGAACTAGAAGCACTTGGTGCCACCGTGATCACACTCGAAGTTGATGTCACCGATCGAGCTGCAGTTGAGAGCGCAACTGCACGTACTATCGAACTCTGCGGCGGGATAGATATTCTCTTCGCCAACGCTGGCGTCAATATTCGCATGCGCCCCGAGGAGTACACCGAAGATATTGTTGATCAAATTATCGATGTAAATCTCAAAGCTGTATTTCACTGCTGCCAGAGTGTCTATCCATCAATGACTGCTCGCGGTGGCGGCAAGATCATCTTGATTGGATCTCTTACTAGTGTGCAAGGCCTCGGCGTTGCTCCTGTTTATTCGGCGACGAAGGGAGCGGTAGTCCAATTAGCTAAGAGTTTGGCTGCTGCATGGGGTGCGCAGAATATTCAAGTAAATACAATTTTGCCAGGATGGATTGTTACCGAGATGACCTCTGTGACGCGCGCAGTTCCTGGTTTACCCGAACATGTCCTATCGCGTACACCTGCGGGGCGATGGGGAAGTCCGGCCGACTTTGAAGGTATCGCAACCTTTTTTGCATCAAGTGCCAGTGACTTTGTGACGGGAACCGAAATTCAAATCGACGGTGGATTTACGAGCACACTTGCAATCTTTGATCTACCGAAGAATTAAGGGTTAAGCGCGATACGCAACACAGTTATTTGAGATCTCGCCAATACCTTCAATGCCTGTCTTAACGGCATCTCCAACTGCGAGATAGACAGGTGGCTTAAATCCAAGTCCCACACCGAATGGGGTACCAGTGTTGATGACATCGCCTGGGAAAAGCTCCATAAACTGGCTGATGTACCAAACGATATGATCGATACCAAAGAGAAGATCATCGGTATTTGAATCTTGCTTCATCACACCATTCACGCTGCACCATAGGCGCAAGTTGCTTGGGTTGATCTCATCACCTGTAACAATTTCTGGGCCAATTGGATTAAATGTTGGAAATGACTTTCCTTTTACCCATTGCCCTGATCGTTCGATCTGCCAGTGACGCTCGGAGACATCCTGCGAAATTGTGTAACCAAGTATGTGGCTCTTGGAATCTGCTGGTGAGTTGAGATATAGCGCACGCTTTCCGATCACAATTGCAAGCTCTACTTCATAATCTGTAGCAAGACTATTTGGTGGAATGACGATGTCATCATTTGGTCCTACAACGCTATCGGGTGCCTTCATAAAGATAACAGGTTCGGCAGGTGTATCGGCATTGGTCTCTTTGATATGGCCGAGATAGTTAAGCCCGACACAGATCACCTTTGTCGGACGATTAATTGGAGAACCAATACGGGTAGAGCCCTTAGCAACACGAGGAAGTCCAGAAAGATCAGCAGCAGCAACTTTCGCCATTGCTCCAGCTTCTAGCGTTTCACGCGACCAATCGCCGATCAGTGAATCAACGAGGATGTACTCATCGCCTGTGACGACGGCAGGTTTTTCTTGGCCAGCACTTCCAATTCGTGCAATACGCATCTTCTTACTTCCCTCCAGGTAGGCGGCCAAGGCCAGCATGGGTTTCTAGTAAACGCACATGCTTTGGTTCAAGTTCTTTCAGAGAATTAACTCCAAGAAGTTTCATCGTACGGATCATCTCTGTCTGCATAATTTGTAAGGTGCGTTCGACGCCCTCTTGTCCGCCGGCCATGAGACCGTATAGATAAGCGCGACCGATATAGGCAAAGTCTGCACCGAGTGCCAACGCCGCCAATACATCTGCGCCATGCATGATTCCAGTATCGATATGAATCTCGAGATCGTCCTTAAGTTCCTTCTTCACTTCAGCCAACATATGTAGCGGCACTGGCGCACGATCAAGCTGACGTCCACCGTGGTTACTCAAGATGATGGCATCAGCACCGTACTTCGCGGCAATCTTGGCATCTTCAACAGTCTGAATGCCCTTGATTGAGAGCTTTCCATCCCATTGTTCGCGGATCCACTCAAGATCATCAAAAGTCATCGTTGGGTCGAACATGAAGTCGAGGAGCTCTGCAACGGTGCCTTCCCAGTTCTTCATCGAAGCGAATGTGATCGCTGGGGTCGTTAAAAAGTTGATCCACCACTCTGGGCGAGGCGCTGCATCCAAAAGCGTTTTGACGGTCAGGCGTGGCGGAACGGTCAGTCCGTTGCGAGCATCGCGTAGTCGAGCACCGGCTGCAGGAACATCTACAGTGAGCATTAAGTGCTTTACGCCAGCATCTTGGGCGCGCTTAACAAGTTTCATGCTCGCTTCGCGATCTTTCCACATATACAACTGGAACCAGTTGATTCCATCTGGAGAAGATTTGACTACATCCTCGATAGTCGTAGTTCCTAAAGTCGAGAGAGTGAAGGGAATTCCGAATTTTTCTGCTGCACGTGCACCGGCGATCTCACCTTCGGTATGCATCATGCGCGTGAAGCCTGTGGGTGCGATTCCAAAAGGCATTGCAAACTTCTCGCCCAAGATTTCACAGGATGTATCTACATTCTTTACATCATGCAAAATGTTTGGTCTAAATTCCAGATCAAGGTATGAACGACGTGCTCGTTCGAGAGTCACTTCAGATTC
>JBILEX010000047.1:0-6884 GCA_044351895.1 Candidatus Planktophila sp. | reverse complement strand
ACTAACTAAAACACCCCACGCATCTGTATTGCGCCATGGGAGATCGCGCTTGTTCTTTTTATACCAGGCAAGAACTGGTTGGTGGAGAGAACTCATTCCCCAGTGATCGCAACCCTTTTTAGCGCTTGATCAAGTCGAGATATTTCAAAGATCTCCATGCCATCGATCTTGACATCACTTCCAGTGGGAACGAGCGCTTTCTTGAATCCAAGGCGATAAGCCTCAGCCAAGCGACGTAATACTCCGCTGACTTTGCGAATCTCTCCAGCTAATCCAACTTCACCGATCGCAACGAGATCCGGAGGAAGCGCTAAACCCTTTGCGGCAGATGCCACCGCTAGCGCAAGAGCCAAATCAGCAGCCGGCTCTGACATCTTCATACCGCCTACAGTTGCTGCATATACATCGCGGCCACCTACACGAACGCCTGCGCGAAGTTCGAGAACAGCCAAGGTCATCGATGTGCGCGCAGAATCCAGTCCACTCGTTACGCGACGCGCATTTCCAAAATCACTTTCACGCCCAGCACTAACCAACGCTTGGATTTCAGCCAACAGTGGGCGACGACCTTCAAGAGTTACAGTCACACAGGTGCCAGGTACTGGTTCAGTGTGTCGTGAAGTAAAAAGTCCAGTTGGATCGATAACTGACTCAATGCCGGTATCACTTAAATCAAAGCAGCCCACTTCATCACTTGCACCGAAACGATTTTTGATTGCGCGAATGAGTCGAAGGCGTGAATGACGCTCACCCTCAAATTGAAGAACTACATCGACAATATGCTCGAGCAGTCGTGGACCTGCGATGGAACCATCTTTAGTCACATGCCCAACGAGCAATAAAGTGATGTCGCGATCTTTACAGATGCGAATAAGTGCACCAGCGACTTCACGTACCTGTGTTACTCCACCAGGTGCGCCATCTGCTGCCGAGCTTCCAATTGTTTGAACGCTATCGATGATTAGCAAAGCCGGCTTAACTGCATCTATATGTGCAATCACAGCGCCAAGGTCTGTCTCTGATGCTAGAAATAATTGTGGATCGACAGCGTTGATGCGTTCTGCACGTAGGCGAACTTGAGATGCTGACTCTTCACCACTGATATAGAGCGCGCTCATACCTTTAGCTGCAGTCTGTGCTGCGACAGAGAGAAGAAGTGTGGATTTTCCAACGCCTGGTTCACCTGCGAGCAAAATCGCAGCACCCGGAACTAAACCTCCGCCAAGAACGCGATCGAGTTCGCTCACGCCGGTTTCGCGTGCACGCGCCATTGAGAGATCGACATCTCCAATAGGAGTTGCTGCATGTGAGACAGTTCCGGCAACGAGTGAGAGTTTCTTTGGAGCTGCAATCTCTTCGACGCATCCCCACGCCTGGCATTCACCACAGCGCCCGACCCATTTTTGGGATGTCCATCCGCACTCGCTGCAGCGGAATGGATCTTTTTCAACCTTGGCCATGAGGTGAGCCTAAAGCAAAGGTGTGACGGGTGCGCTACTTACCGGCTTGAAGTGTGGCTGGGTGCTGAATCACAAAGAGAGGCAGGCTACGTGCCTGGGCATCTTTAATTCCCTGCACGCGCAGATCGCAATGCTTAGCCAGAATGTCGTATGCATCTTGGCCCATCAAAGCGGTGAGCTCTGCGCGGTTAGAGATGTAGACCGGTTCGCTACCAACGTGAGCCTCGGTATTGCTGGTGCAGTACCAATCGAAATCAGCACCGCCATCGCCCCAACCTAAACGCTCGTATTCACCAATTACTGTGACCGAGTATTCGCGCTCGCCAACTTCACGTGTTTCAAAACTACGACGCAAGGGCAATTGCCAACAAACATCCGGTTTAGTTTCAACGAAGTGACGATCCTCTTTCAATGCTAAATGATGCAGCACGCATCCAAATGATCCAGTGAAACCAGGCGCTTCATAACCTTTACGGTTCAAAAAGATACAAGCATCATTTACTGTGCGAGTCTTGCGTTCTTTATCTTCATCTAAATCTGTAATGCGAAGTTGGCCGCCAGGTTTCTTTGGACGTGCCTCTTCATAAAACTGCCACATTGCAGGCGTGAGGTGCTGGGCGGCGAGTTGAACGCGCTTTTCATCATCCTCATCCGAATACATCGCACCTTCTGTGCAACACCCATCATTTGGACGGTCCTTAAAGACACCTTGGCAACCATCGCCATAGATGCAGGTCCAATTTGAAGTAAGCCAGGTGAGATCACATTTGAAGATCTCGGACTCATCATTTGGATCAGCGAACTCGACCCAGTCGCGGGCAAAACCTGGTTTAACTTCGGACATAGTCGCAGAGCCTACGCGTACTCTTTGACTATGGCTAATCAACAGAAGGTCGCAGTTCTCGGTGCCGGCGTTATGGGAGAAGCTCTAATTGCAGCCCTCATCCGCGCTGGAGTCGAGCCATCTGCAATTTCTATTGTAGAAAAGCGCCCAGATCGCTGTAATGAGTTGATTGCTAAGTACTCAATTACTACAGATAGTCTGCATAACGCGGTCTCAACCAATGATGTAATTCTCTTAGTAGTTAAACCCCAAGATATGCAATCACTTCTGGGTGAGATCAAAGCCGACATTAATCCGAGCGGACTTGTGATGAGTTTTGTTGCGGGTAAGACGATCAGTTTTATTCAAGAGAATTTGTCGCTTTCGCAACCGGTCGTGCGCATCATGCCTAACACCCCAACATCAGTCGGCCTTGGTGCTGCTGGATATTCATTTGGTAGCGCGGTTACCCAAGAACAACGCGGATTTGTTACATCCCTTTTGGCTGCAGCAGGTAAGGCCGTTGAAGTAGACGAGTCATTGCAAGATGCGATCACTGCAACAAGTGGTTCAGGCCCTGCCTACTTTTTCGCATTTGTTGAAGCGATGGTTGAAGGTTCAATTGCGCTCGGGCTTTCACGTCAAGATGCAACTACGCTGACAATTCAAACAATCGTTGGCTCTGCTGCGCTCCTTGAAAAGTCGGGGGACTCACCAACAACGTTACGTGAAAAGGTCACTAGTCCTAACGGCACTACTGCAGCAGCTCTTGCCTCTTTTAGTAACGATCATCTCTCTGAGATCGTTGCTCGTGCAATGAAGGCAGCACGCGATCGCTCACAAGATTTGGCTTAATGTGAAACGTTTTGTATCGGTTGTAATTGCGGCTCTTCTATTAACAGCACAACCGGCTGATGCTGCACCAAAATCAGTTGCAGCAAGTGAGATTACCAAGATTGCACCTATCGCTGAGCATGAAGGCGCTGTTATTGCCAATCAAGGGATAACGATTTTCTCTAACTCTGAAAAAAAGGTACTGGTTACTTCTCTTGATTTCTTAGGTGCTGAGAAGTGGAGGCTCCCCATAGCGGGTGCCACTGATCAGATTGCTATGGCAGCAACATCCGATAAAGAGGGCAATATTTGGCTGGCAGGGCTAACTTCGACAATCAGCGTATATGAGACACAGAACGCGATAAGCAATCCCGTTAACGTGGATGGAGTTGTTGTTGAACAAGTGCCTGCGCTGCGTAGTGAGTTAAATTGCCTAACCTTATGGAAGATATCTTCCGCGGGCGCACTGATCGGTACATACTCTGAAAGTGCAACATCACCGCTCTTAATCACGGCTATTTCGCATTCCACAAATGGAATCTCAATTTTAGGCGATCGCGGTGCTGGTACGGTTCTAATCACTTCTACACTCAGCGGAAAATTCTCAACTGCCAAAACTATTGGCACATCAAAGAGCGCGTTTACATCGATTATTCGCAACACCGATGGCAGTGCCCAGATTTATGGCGCAAGCAGTGAAACCCTAGGCGGCAAGAAACTGGTCGGATCGCGCGATGGAATCTTGGCCAAGGTAAATAAGAGTGGAGCGTTGACAAGCGTTGTGCGAAGTTCAGCTAATAGAGCAACTCGATCTTGGCAGAGCGCAACTTCCACATATTTCCTCGTCGGTGATGTCAAGGCAGGTGGAAAAAACGAGAGCGCATTTACAAAGTTCAATTCCAGTTTTGCACCAACATGGACACTGCGCCTTCCCTCCCAAGGTGCTCAACTCGCTGCTATCGGGGCTAATGGAGGGCACTACGCACTCTTCAATTCAACGTCAACGATTCCTGGAGTAACCGGCTGGAAGCCAACTTCTGCAACACCAATTGTTATTCGTTTCGATGGAAAAGGCGTTATTAATCAAGCTCTTAAATCAGCTCAAGTAAAAAGCGCAACATCGATGGCATTTATCGCTGGAGTCGGATTAATCGTCGTTAGTCAGACGGGAATATATAAAGGTTAAGGTCTTGCAAGTGCGAGATTGCCATCAATATGTGCGACAACCGCACTCTTGCCAGCAATAGTGATCCACTTACCGCTTACTCCATTAATCACAGAACTATTTGTCACAAGTGAGATTTTCTTTGTCGCGAAGTCAATCAAACAGAGGCGATCCTCACAATTAAAGAGCGCCGATGAGCCATTTGTTCGGATCCAACGATTAGGGGTTCCAAAGTTCCTGGTTTCGAAGGTCTTGATGGTTAATTTTGGTGCAATAACAGCGGTGCGAATCTGACTTGGCTTAGGGAGCGTGGTCGATGATGCCCCTAACCACATCGCAAATGCACCTTTGGAAGTCACCGAAAGTGCAACGTCATATCCCGTCATAGCTAAAGATTCAGAGGACTCCTCTAGAGTTCGATAGGCCCACTTTGATGGATCTATATCGGTACGCGTTGCGAGACGAATTGCACCAGAAGTTGCTTCTTTCTTCTGATTTATGACCAAGACAGAGTCATAGAGAACGTATGTGCTCTTGCCATCAAATCCAGCGGCTAAGTGAAAGCCAACGTCTCCAGTAGTTCTTCCATCAGTCTTGCGATCTCCATCGACTTGTTCGTAAACCCACTTGGTACTGGAATTCAATTTGTAGGCACCAAGCAAAACACCTTGTGACTCATCTCGATAGAAGACCTGAATTCCAGTTGGAGTAATTACACATGCATTGGAAATACTGACATCACTCGCGGTTCGTACTCTATTTGGATCCTCATACTTGTTAACAGCTGGACCATTTCCATCAACTATTTCAGTAGTAACTTTCTTGCCGTCATAGACTGCGTGACGCAGATCTTTATCAAAACCATCTGCGTAGAACATGTGCAATTTTTGAGCAGTTCCAGTTCCACTCAGACAAAGCGAGATGGGGCTAGTGATGGCATGAGTTGTTCGATTTGTTCCGCCAGCACCATCAATGGTGGTTTTTCGCCAAGTCAAACCATTCCAGATTGCCATTTTAAGAATGCCATTAGCGCCATTGGAGTAAACAATTACAGGTTTCTTATTCCACGTAGTAGTTGAAATTTGGGCAGGTTCCACGTTGGCATCGATAATTGTAGGTTTCCATGCCGGTTGGGGAAGCACTGGATCTGTTATTGCAGCCGTCGAAGATCCAAGTGAGTTATTTGCAGTGACTGAAAAAGTGTAAGAAGTTCCATTTTTTAACCCACCCATCACAATAGGACTGGTCGTGCTGCTCTTCTCCGCACCTGTCTTCAGATTTTTTACTGTGTAGGCAGTAACTTGCGCGGTTCGCAAATTTGTTGGTGGATCCCATTTAATAATGGCAGAACTATCTGCGATCACTGCCTGTGCATTTCGCACCGATGCTGGTAACTCAACTGCTAAACCAACGGGAGGCTTTGTTCGCATATCTGCCATCATCGCTAAAAGGAGTGGCCCTGGGCCGGTGAAGACTTCACCCGCATCAAGATTCGGCGTCATCACTCTGTCGACTTCGTTATCTGCAAAAGTTTTCTCATCTAGGTGACTGACAGATGAACCATCTTCATATTCACTTGGAGTGTAAAGAACTGGCTTAACGCCACCATTGGCGGCAATGCCAAGTGGGCCAGCCCAAAACAAAGGGGACCGAAGTGCTTTTCCAAGCTCTAGTGATGGTGAAGGTAAGTCAGCTAAACGTCGACCATCTGAAGTTTGCGCAAAGGCATCAAATGGAGTCGGTTGTTCTATAGATCCGAATCCAAGATAAGAATCGTAAGAATCATTAGACAGGAACCCAAGTCCATGTCCCATCTCATGAATGAATACAGATTTGAGATCATATTCACGAGTAGTAGGCGCACCATCTTCTGGTCGGTTCCAATTTGCTCTTGAATTTACATTGATGAGCATCTCTGCAGATCTAAAGTCCAAATCTTTTCCAGCTAGCGCGTTGGCAAGAGCGGATGGATACCAGAGGCTTGGATCAGGAGCGCCAGAAAAACCAGCAAAGTATCCGCCTGGTCGTGCACTGCCAAGAATCGAAAGTGACTGCGACGAACTCCACGTTGCATCGATAGTGATCACAACTTTTGATTGAAAATTCTCTGCCCAAATGTCGACTGCAGCTTGCAACTCTTTCTTCGCCCACTCAGGAAAATTCGTGTAGTTAACGATAAAGGTTGATTGCTTCTCTAGGTTTGCGCTCTTCGGTATTGCTCCAGAAGGAGATGTGGATGCAGGGCCAGCAAATGTATAACCCCATTGGGTGGCGGGTGCATATCTATATAAAGATTGCGCAGTAGCCGAAGGAGTGAGGGTTGCAAGAAGGGCTAAAAGCAGCGGAACCACTACGCGTAAGCGTGGGGATCGGAAGGTGCCTGCTCGCATGGCGCTTAACCTATCAGGCTGAAAGAATGTGAACATGACCTCAGGATCACCTACGGCAGATAGCCAGAATGTCTATTACCGAATTCTCTCTGAGAAAGCGCCACTGACGGAATTTACGATCACCGGTGCCGGAAAAGAGGCGACCCTGGATGAAGCTCGTGCAGATTTTGCGGCAGCGGTTGGTTCATTGGCTCACACGTTTTTCTCAAAAA
>JBILEX010000046.1:0-6940 GCA_044351895.1 Candidatus Planktophila sp. | reverse complement strand
AAGGAATTTAACTCCTGGTCAGAGCATCCCTCTAACTAGGAGTTTTTTAATGGCTGAATTATCAATCAAGGGCACAACACGTACCGAATTCGGTAAGGGTGCTTCACGTCGCGCACGCGTTGCAGGACTTGTTCCAGCAGTTATCTACGGCCACGGTGAGAAGCCACTTCACATCACATTGCCAGCAAAAGAACTTGGCGTCGCTCTCAAAGAATCAAACGTTCTTCTTAACATTGATATAGATGGAAAGGTCGAACTCACACTTCCAAAGTCAGTTGTTCGCCACCCACTCAAGCAGATCCTTGAGCACATTGACCTCGTACTAGTCCGTCGCGGCGAGAAGGTTATTGTTGCTGTTCCTGTTCACACTGAAGGAAAGCACGATCCAGATGGAATCCTTGAGCACGTGAACCACACCATCGAAGTTGAAGCAGAAGCTACTTCTATTCCTAAGTTCGTCACACTTGATATCGAAGGTATGACAGCGGGAACTTCACGATACGCATCAGATGTTGTTCTTCCTGCAGGCACAACACTTGCTGGAGATCCAAAGACAATCATCGTTCACTTGTCTGAGCGTTCAACCGCTGCAGTCGAAGAGTCTCCAGTTGCTGCTGCAACAGATGCTGCGGCACCTGCAGCAGATGCTGAAAAGAAGGACGCTTAACCCGTACCCTTTCTCATTATGACGTGGTTGGTAGCGGGCCTTGGTAATCCAGGGGATCAATACGCTGCCACCCGTCACAATGTGGGCCAGATGGTGATTGACCATCTTGTTAAACGTCACTCTGTAAAACTTGCAAGCCATAAGTCACGTACACATATAGCAGCCTACAAATTAGGCGTTGGGATTGATGCCCACCAGATCATTCTTGCTAAATCACATAGCTACATGAACGAGACCGGTGGTCCGATCAAAGCTTTAGCAAATTTCTACTCGGTTGAACCAGCGAACATCATTGTTCTTCACGATGAATTAGATATTGGATTTGCCGCGATACGGACCAAATTGGGCGGCGGCGATAACGGCCACAATGGTTTGAAATCAATGACATCAGCCTTTGATACTCCAGATTATTATCGTGTGCGCTTGGGTATCGGACGCCCTATGGGTCAAAAAGATCCCGCTGATTTTGTTTTGAAACAATTCAGCAAAGAAGAGAAGAAAGACCTTGACGAGTTCATCGAACGCGGGGCAGATGTGGTGGAGTTTCTGATTGAAAAAGGGCTCGAGCTAACGCAGGGGAAATTCAACTCCTAAATCAGCCTGTATTGCGAAGTCCCGCTGCAACGCCGTTAATTGTCAGCAAGAGGGCGCGAATCAAATCTGGATCTGCTGCGGCACCTTCGGCGCGCACTCTTTGCAGAAGGTTGATCTGCAATAGGTGGATAGGTGAAAGATAGGCATCGCGAACTTGCAGAGTACGAGCAAGGACTGGTTGTTCACTCAATAACGAGCCCTTCTTTGTAAGAAGTAAAATTTCTGCCACTGTAAGTTCAAACTCTGCAGTGATCTCATCTAGGAAGTGATGGAGTTCTTGTGGGACAAGTGCTTCTACATATCCTCGTGCAGTCTTCAAATCAGTCTTAGCCAAGGTCATCTCAACGTTGCTCACGAATGTGTGAAAGAAATGCCAATCCTTGAGCATCGCAGCCATGACATCACTCTTGCCGGCTTCGCGCGCAGCTTTTAGGCCTGAGCCAACGCCAAACCATCCAGGAACAATCTGACGCGATTGCGTCCAACCAAACACCCATGGAATCGCGCGCAATGAACCAAGTCCGGTTGATGCATCTGGACGACGCGAAGGTCTAGAACCTAGAAAGAGATTCCCGAGTTGTTCAACGGGGGTAGAAGCATAGAAGTACGCGGGAAGATCTGGGTGATCAATCAGCGTTCGATATTGTGCGAATGCAGCATCTGAAATGAGATCCATGCATGAATTCCACTGCTCGAGCTCTTCAACGCTCTGTCGTGGTGCACGGTTTAGAACAGTTGCTTCTAGGGATGCTGCAAGTGTGAGTTCAACATTCTCACGAGCGAGTGCTGGGAGTGAATACTTATCGCTAATCACTTCGCCTTGTTCCGTTAACTTAATTTCGCCATCGATTGATCCCCAAGGAAGAGCAACGAGTGCTTCATAGGTTGGTCCGCCACCGCGACCAACAGAACCACCGCGACCATGGAAGAGACGAAGACGCACACCGTGTTTCATAGCAACATCTCGTAACTTTCGCTGCGCCCGGTGAATTTCCCATTGGCTCGTTGCGATACCGGCATCCTTATTCGAATCCGAATATCCCAGCATTACTTCCTGGACTTCTCCGCGAAGTTCAACAACTTTTCTATATGTTGGATTGGATAGAAGTTTTTCAAGAATTTCACCAGCTGCACGAAGTTCGGCAACCGTTTCCAGGAGAGGAGCAAAACCAACCTTGGCAACACCCGCATTGATATCAACCAACCCTGCCAACTTTCCAAGGACAGTTGCTGCAATCAAATCATCAGCGCCCTTAGTCATCGAAACGATGTAAGTCTCGATGATCTCTGGACCAAAGTCTTCAATTAATTCATTGATTACAACAAAGGTATTGAAAGTTTTTGCATCATTTCCTGATAGCGCTGCAGTAGATAGGTTCTGTGAATCTTGGAGTAGACCTGTGAGAGTCGCAAAGCGCTCATCATGGCTTTGGTCGGCGTATGTACCGCCAACAATCTGCGCTAGCGCGGTGTGATGAGCATCTGAATGCTCGCGAACATCTAGCGTTGCATGAGTAATTCCAAAGGCCGCGATTGAGCGAATTGTTCGTTCTAGTAATCCTGTAGCAATTAATTCTCCGTTATGAGCAAAGAGTGAATCGCGCATGAGCGTTAAGTCAGCAAGAAGCTCGGATGTGTCTTTGTAGTCGCGATGTGGAACATGAGGTGTTCCTTTTGCATGGCGCTCACGAGTCATCGCCAGTCGATGCACGATGGCAGTTGCCTTTAGTCGATACGGCTCTTGAACATTGAGGCGACGAAAACGTGCCTCAAATTCTGGAATGTGTTTGAGGTCCTCTTCAACCGATGCTGATAGTTCTGGAGTCGCTCCAATAATGCGAGTGGAAACTGAGAGCATCTGCCGCAATTGATCCATCGCAGCGATTGTTGTACGAATAGCATGACCAACTTGGAGTACAACCGCCGCCTTAGTAATTTCAGGCGTGATATTTGGATTGCCATCACGATCACCGCCGATCCAAGTACCAAAAGTTAATGGACGCGCGGTAACGGGTAAATCAATACCGACCCGCTTGAGTTCGTGCGCAAATTCATTGAGAACTTCTGGAACCGTCGTACGTGCCAAATCATCGAGGTAGTAAAGGGCATTCATTGCTTCATCAAGTGGCTCGGGACGTTCCACTCGAAGTTCATCAGTCTGCCAAAGGAGATCGACAATTTCAGCTAGTGATTGCGAATTAGTGACGCTCTTTGGCAGATCAAGTAATCGCGAGATTTCTCCAAGCTTATTTAGGATAGAACGACGTGCGGCTTCAGTTGGGTGCGCAGTAAACACAGGGCGCACGCTGAGTTCGCTAATCCATTGCTCGAGATCACTTTGCGTAAATTGATGACCAGGAGTCTGTGCTTTTTGCGCCTCTGCGATTTTATCTACCGCCCTCGAAATCCATGAACTTCCCTGATCTCGAGATGCGGCAAGAATGCGCACACGGTTTACCTGTTCGGCAACGTTTGCAAGGTGAAAATAAGTACTAAATGCGCGTACAAGTTGGATTGAATCTGCCACAGATAAGTCTTTGAGAACTTCTGCTCCGCTACCTTCGCGCACAGCTTTTCGTACACTTTCAACAAGATCAAGAAGTTGCTGACCTTCTTGTCGTACAAGGGTTTGACCCAGGAGATCGCCAAGGCGACGCACATCAGCGCGCAGAGCCTCATCCTGATTTGTCATGTGCGTATTCTCGCAGGCAATCGGCGCATCTCACACACCGTAGACTTTGCTTGTAGCCCCCTGGTCTTTACCAAGCGGGGCCAGTTGCCATTGGGGGTGTGCTGTGCGAGGACTGATCTCATTAATCGAGACCAACTCATCGGTAGTCGATGCGCTCAAGAACGCAACGAAAGTTATTGCGCCACCACCGGCATACCCATTCTTACTTGCCGCCCGAGCAAAAGATCGTCCATTACTTGTAATTACCAGTTCTTCTCGCGGTGCAGAAGATTTAGCCCATGAGTTACGAGAATTGCATCCACTTGTTCTCGAATTTCCAGCATGGGAGACGCTTCCTCATGAACGACTGAGCCCTCGAAGTGACACTGTTGCACGACGTATTGCCACTCTAAATTCTTTAGCTAATCACAAAAATGGTAATCCAATTGTGATCACTCCGGTGAGAGGAATGATTCATAGATTTATTGCGAATATCTCACGAGTGCCTCTGCGTACTTTGGAGATCGGACAAGAAATTTCGCTCACTGATTTAGTTGAATATCTTGCTCTTAATGCATATACACGTACCGACCTCGTTGAAAAACGAGGTGAATTTGCAGTGCGTGGTGGAATCGTGGATGTCTTCTTCCCTCTAGCCATACATCCAATTCGTATCGACTTCTTCGGCGATGAGATTGAAGAGATGAAGTATTTTGATGTTGCCGATCAACGCACGCATGATCCTGTAACGGAAGTAATCGAAATCTTGCCATGTCGCGAATTCATCTTGACTCCAGAGATCCAAAAACGTGCTGCAGCTCTAGAACAAAAGTTTCCTTCAGCCTCTGAGATTCTAAACAAGATTGCTGCGGGAATTTCTTGTGATGGTATGGAATCTCTGATTCCAATACTTGTTGACGAATTAGAGACTATTGCAGAGCGCATGCCGGCTAACTGTGAAGTTATCTTTCTTGATGAAGAACGAATCAAATCTCGCGGCGCTGATTTAATTGCAACTAATGATGAGTTCTTTCAAGCGGCTTGGTCAAGCGCGTCTCTCGGGGGAGATGCACCACTTGCAGTTGAGGCGACCACCTACCTCGATTGGCAAGCACTTCACGAAGTGATCTCTAAGTGCGGATTAACAATCCGCTCACTCAATTCATTTGGAAGTGATTTAGATAAAGAGGCCACCTTCCTAGATTTCATGCCTATCGATCCTATGCGCGGCGATAGCGAGCAAGCCATCGAGCTACTTCGGCAAGGCTTAAGTGAAAACAAGAGCGTCATTTTTTCAACATCGGGCCACGGAATGATGGAACGCTATGCGGGCATATTTCGTAGCGCAGACCTACCGGTGCACACACTTGAAACGCTCAATGCACGCCCTACAAAGGGAATGATCTATCTCTGCCGATCAGCAATTGCATATGGATTTTCGTCAGAAGATAGCTCAATCCTTTTCGTCACCGAACGCGATCTCTCTGGCAGCAAATCAAGTGGCCGCGATAGTGCGAAGATGCCATCCAAGCGTAAGCAAGCGGTAGATCCACTCGAATTGAAATCCGGAGATTTTGTTGTTCACGAGCAACATGGAATCGGCCGCTATATTGAAATGGTCTCTCGCACAGTGGGTGGAGTAACGCGCGAATATTTGGTAATCGAATACGCATCTGCAAAACGTGGACAACCCGGTGACCGAATCTTTGTTCCAACCGACACTCTCGAACAAGTCAGTAAATACATTGGTGGAGAAGCACCGACCGTTCATCGAATTGGTAGCGGTGAATGGCAGAAGGCGAAGGGGCGTGCTCGCAAAGCTGTTAAGGCAATAGCTGGCGAATTGATTCGCTTGTATGCAGCGCGAACGAGTGCTCCCGGTTATGCATTCTCACCCGATACTCCTTGGCAACGCGAACTGGAAGATGCATTTTCATACATTGAAACTCCAGATCAACTTTCAACCATTGAAGATGTAAAGCGCGATATGGAACGCGCCTATCCGATGGATCGCATTATCTGCGGTGATGTCGGCTACGGAAAGACGGAGATTGCAATACGCGCAGCATTTAAGGCCGTACAAGATGGAAAACAAGTTGCTGTCTTAGTTCCAACAACTCTCTTGGTTCAGCAGCACACCAAAACATTTGCCGAACGCTATGCGGGATTTCCGATAAAGGTTGTAGGGCTATCTCGATTTAATAGCGCAAAGGAGACTAAGGCGATCCTTGATGAAACCCTCAATGGCAGCGCTGATGTAATCATCGGAACCCATCGTCTACTTTCAAACGATGTCGTCTTTAAGGATCTGGGTCTAGTTATTGTTGATGAAGAGCAGCGCTTTGGCGTCGAACAGAAAGAATCCCTGAAGAAATTACGCACGACTGTCGATGTTTTGGCTATGTCTGCAACACCCATTCCGCGCACACTTGAGATGGCTGTAACGGGAATTCGTGAAATGTCTACGATTACAACGCCTCCCGAAGAGCGACATCCCATCTTGACCTATGTCGGTCCAGCAGATGATGCCCAGATCAGAGCAGCGATTCATCGTGAACTTCTACGCGATGGCCAGATCTTCTATCTCCATAATCGTGTGGAATCAATTGATCGAGCAGCATCGAAGATTCAAGAGTTGGTACCAGAAGCACGTATACGTGTTGCTCATGGACAAATGAGTGAAGGTGCGCTGGAAGATGTGATCTTAGCTTTCTGGAATCGTGATTTCGACGTGCTCGTCTGCACCACCATTGTTGAAAGTGGCTTAGATATCGCAAATGCAAACACTCTGATTGTTGAGCGTGCCGATAACTTCGGACTATCACAACTTCATCAGCTACGTGGCCGCGTGGGTCGTGGCAGAGAGCGTGCCTACGCATATTTCTTATACCCAGCAGATCAACCACTTTCTGAGCTTGCACTTGATCGCTTGAAAACAATTGCAACAAACACCGATCTCGGTGCAGGTATGCGCGTTGCACTCAAAGATTTAGAGATTCGCGGTGCCG
>JBILEX010000045.1:0-7005 GCA_044351895.1 Candidatus Planktophila sp. | reverse complement strand
AACGAATCTCTTTTGTGGCATGAGAATTGAAAAAGCCAGCGAGTTTGCGGCAGAAGCAAATACGGGATCAGTTATCTTTCGCGAGGCCAACTTCTGATAGAGCGCTTCGGCTTCTTCTGTACGCCCGAAAGTCTTCAAGATATCTGCTCGATAGAAGATGTCCCAGCCAACTCCATCTGAATAGTGCTCGTCACACTTTTCGAGCGCTTCCTTCATCATGCCTTTTTTGACGAAGTAATCCATCTCATGAAGGGCAAGTTCAGGGAAATTCGCGTCCCTTGCCTTAATTGCCCAGTTCTCAAACTCCTCAAGGCGGTTCAATCCTACGAGCGCTGCAAGAACCGAGCCAAAAGCTTGGTTTCGAAAGAAATTCTGCTTGCACAAAATTCCTTGCAAGCCATACTCAAGAGCCGTCGGATATCTAACCAGTTCAGTGTTTACCCAACTGAGATAAGAGTAAAGAACGTTTCGAGATTCAGCATTTGGTGACTGATCAATAACCTCTAAACATTTTGCTTCGTTCTCTAGGAGATACTTCTTTGGATTGGCTTGAAACTCGTCATCACGGCCATCGATGTTTTCCGATAAGAATTGCCTGACCCACGCGAGCTCTTCATCCCCTTGATTTCCAAATGAATTCTTCCTCTGTCCAATCTCAGCAGTCGTCAGATTCAAACCACGGAGATCATTGCGGCTGACGTCATTTGGTTCGGAGTGAATATGACCACAACCTGGACACCCTGCCTCTTCCGAAATTGATACCTTTATGCCACAGTTTGGGCAGATGTAGCTCGAGGACATTGGGTTATTTTGTAGGGCTGGGGTTTATTTTTCAAGGGAGCTAATGGTCAAATGTTGTCGATTCATGAGTACGAAGAAACTTATCTCGCACTTGGCGTTTGCGTCGAGGCAAATGTTCCCGTCATTCTTTGGGGACCCCCGGGACAGGGAAAGACTTCGGTTATTCGTGCTTTAGCCGCTAAGTCCCAACGACACCTCGAGATAATTCTTGCGAGCATCCGTGAACCGCAAGATTTTGCCGGACTCCCATCGATCGTCAATGGAAAAATGTCTCTGATTGCGCCAGATTGGGCACAACGTTTAGCAGATACAGATTCAGGAATTCTCTTCACTGATGAGGTAAATACTGCGCCGCCAAGCGTGCAAGCTGCCTTGTTAAGAGTTTGCTTGGATAAAGTCGCTGGAGATTGCGAACTCGGATTAGACACCAGCGTCATTGCCGCAGCAAATCCACCAGAGCAGGCTGCGGATGGATGGGATTTAGCACCACCACTTGCAAATCGCTTCTGCCACCTTGATTGGTCTCTACCTGTTGAAGTTGTTCGCATGGGCTTATCTGGTCAATGGCCAACATACGATTTCAATAAGCCGGATGCTGGCAAGTTAGAGAAAGAACTCGCCTCAGAACGTGCAATGGTCTCAGGATTTATAACTTCAAGACCAGATCTTGTAACTGCGCTTCCAGATAGTTCTGCAGAACAAGGTCGCGCATTTCCAACTCCGAGATCGTGGGAGAGCGCAGCGCTACTCTCCGCATTCGTCACCGCCGCAAATCTCTCTGAAGGAGTCCGCAGACTTCTCCTTAAAGGAAGCATCGGTGTTGCAGCAGCGGCTGAGTACATCACCTTTAGAAATAATCTAGATCTTCCAGATCCTGAACAAGTACTTGCCAATCCAGCAGATTTCACACTTCCAACTAGAGCAGATCAGATCTATGTTCTTGGCGCAGGCATATTAAATGTTCTCTCACGAGACACATCTGTTCCACGTTGGCATGCAGCTGGAACCGTTCTTGAAAAGATTGTGAACGCTGGTCACCCCGACATGGCGGTCAGCTTTGCTCGTCAATGGTTAAAGATGCGTCCCGGAAGTGAAATTCCAAATACGACCGTACTTCAAGCACTCGTTCCATTGCTGACTGAAGCAAAACTCATTTAATTTATCCATGTCTACTCTCGATTTAGAAAAGAGCGAGGCGGCCAGACTTCGGATCATGGCTGCTCGAATTTTGGCACAGGCACGTTGGCCTTATGTATCGACTCTTCTCTACTCACTTAAGTTGGTCGAAAGTGATCCCGCCGAGATTTCAACAATGGCCGTTGATACTGGGTGGCGTCTTTACTACTCAGCGGATTTCGTGATGTCAGAAAGTTCAGAAGCTCTAGCCACAGTATTGCTCCACGAATGTATGCATTGCATGCTCGAACATGGACGCCGATTTGAATCTCTTGCTGTTGAGAATAAAAATCACACTCTCTGGAACTACGCCGGGGATTGTGCAATTAATCAGGTTCTAGATGATGCATACATGACGTGGACTGAAGTTACCCCAGTTAGGTACATTAATATCGAGCATCAAGGTGTAGATAAATCAATGCCAACCGAGGTTGCGTACGGGGTAATGGTTGAGTATCAACGCCTTCATCCAGATGAATCTCAAGATCATGATTGTGGCTCCGTCTCAGGAGGAAAGAATCGTGGATACGAGTTAGCACCAGATGATCCAAACTCTCCCTCAACATCGGTTAATCAGAAAGACAATATTCTCGATTCGGTCGCCTCAGCAATCATTACAGCGCAAAACAATGGTGAAGATATTCCGGATGCGATATCACGCATCGCTCGCGATCGACTTGAGCCAACGGTTGATTGGAAGAAGCTGCTTGCATTTAATGTACGAAATGCGATCTCGAATGTTGCTGGTCGTCGAGACTATACATATGCAAGACCCTCACGGCGCCAAGGATCAATTGATTTGGCAGGTGCGAAGGTTATTTTCCCGGCGATGAGACAACCACAACCACCTTGTGTTGGAATCATTGTCGATACCAGCGGAAGTATTAGTGATGACACCCTTGATCTCTACCTCACTGAAATTCGCGGAATCTTTAACGCGGTGGGAGTATCAAGCGGACTCTGGGTACTTCCATGTGATTCCAAGGTCCACGAAATTACGAAGATCAAATCTTTTGATCTTACAAAGGTGCGCATTCACGGTGGAGGCGGTACCGACATGTCCGTTGGTGTCTACGAAGCACTTAAGATTCGGCCTCGAGTAAATATCATCGTGGTCCTCACCGATGGAGCCACCCCATGGCCACCCAAGAAGCCCCTCGGTTCAATCCTCTATCTCGCTGTCCTGACGACGAAAACCTACGAAAAGTATGTGCCTACGTGGATGACCTCGGTGGTCATCGAAGGGTAGCCAATCCTTGAAATGGTCATTTTCCGTGGTTGCGATGGTGATCACCCTGAATAGACTTCGATCTTAATGATTTAGGGGGACGTGTTGGCCGGCTTGGAAGAGAAGGTAGTTGGAAACTTTCGGTTCACTCTGGAAGCAGATAATTACATTACATATGCGACTGCCTTTAACGGGAAGTCAATTATTCG
Source organism: Candidatus Planktophila sp. (assembly GCA_044351895.1). Taxonomy (GTDB): domain Bacteria; phylum Actinomycetota; class Actinomycetes; order Nanopelagicales; family Nanopelagicaceae; genus Planktophila. The sequence goes on along the minus strand of JBILEX010000045.1, from coordinate 3,591 downwards.
CTCTCTTATCCTGCAATCTAACGCTCAGGAAAAGTACACAAATGTAACTGTCGAAGTTTCAATATCTTCCCTTGGTCAAATGCTCTCGGAGACTTGGAGAGCACAAATTGGAACCTTGGCCGATGCCGCAATTGGTTTTGAAGATCTTTCGCTAGATTTCTTTTCAGAACTTTTGTTCCAGCAGGTGAATACCGTGCCAGCTGAACTTAAAATTCTTGTAAAGAGTGATGAAGTTGTATTGGCCGAAGCTATGTGGAATATGGATCTCCACAGCGCAAACGCTTGGCTTTGGAATGATGCAACAAACGAAATTCTCGCCGCTTTTGTCCAACCAAATCATCCCGTCTTGCGTAGCGTCTTGGATCAAGCGGTCTCAACTCTGCAGAGAGACGGACAGATGGTCGCACTCTCTGGATATCAAGTACTTAGCCACGTGCAGCCCATGGTTCGATCAATTTACAACGCCTTAGTAAGTCAACAGATCACTTATTCCAACCCGCCATCTTCTTGGGATCTTCTCGGCGGTCAGAGAATTCGAGGAGCACAAACTATCCTCGATGAGAAAGTTGGAACTTGTTTAGATACAGCAGTCCTCTTCGCTTCGCTCCTAGAAGCTGCCGGCCTTAACCCTGTCGTCGCACTTATCCCAGGGCACGCCTTCGTTGGATACTGGACAGCAAAATACTTCTCAGAACAACCACAAATCCCAAGTTGGACAGAACGTCCTATTTCAGAAGTAATGAATGCAATTGATAACGGGTATATCGAAATCTTTGAGACGACATCAATTTGCATCGGTCAAGGTCAGCTCTCTTACGAACAAGCTATTAAAGAGAGTCATGCACGCATCTCTTCCACCAGCGGTCTTGGTGTTAACGCTGAACAGAGCACACTGGTAAACATTTCAGTCTGTCGCCTGATGCGTCCTAGACCGATCCGACCAATGCCTGCTCAATATCGCGCTCCGGATGGCTCCACTCAAGTAATTGAATATCAGCCACTTGAATTCAACGTCAAGATGCTCAAAGACCAAATGACTGCAGAAGGCGCACAAGGTGCTGCCTCTGGTGCCATCGGTTTAAATGTTCCGCCAGTTGTGAAGAGATGGCTTGATTCACTTCTTGATTTAAGTGCGAGAAATCCACTCATCAACTTTAAGAATCCTGAGAGTTGTGCACCAATTCTTGCAGCGCCAGAGATTCTCGGAGTAATTGAGGATCTACTTCAAAATAGACAAATTTTGACGCTCGCGAATAGTCCATTCACTTCTGGAGATACGAGCCGAGATGAAATTGGCATATTAGATGATCGTGGGCAACTTGCAGCTGGTCGCGAATCGACCGACATGTTGGCAGAAGCTCTCTCGCGCAAGACTTTATTCACAAAATTTGGCGAGGAGTCACACAAAACCAAGCTGAGAAAAATGACTTCATCAGCCAAGACATTTTTCGAAGAGACTGGAAGCAACGGTCTCTATCTCGCACTAGGTTCATTGAGTTGGACCACAAAGGAAGAGCGCAAAGTTCGCTCACCTCTGATTCTGGTGCCAGTTATCTTGACCTCAAAGAATCGTGGACGAGAGTTCTATCTTTCGATTGATGAGGGCAGCCAGGTAATGCCGAACTTCTCGCTTGCTGAAAAGCTTTTGCGAGATGAAGGCATCAAAATGGATAACTTGGTAAATCTTGTTGAAGACGAGTCAGGTGTAGATATCGATGGAACTTTTGCTTATGTACGAAAGACGCTAGCCGATGCTGGTCTCATGGATTTTCGCGTCGATGAAAATGCAGTACTGGGATTCTTTAACTTCAGCACCTACCGACTATGGCGCGATTTACTCGACAACTGGAAGATATTTGAGAAAAATGCGCTTGTCGAGCACTTCATTCAAACGCCAAATCAAGAGTTTAAAGACCCAGCAACCGATGCTGTAAATGAAAATCTAGACGACTTGGTCTCTCGTCTTCCTATCCCATCAGATGCTTCTCAAGCTCGCGCAATTTCTCAGGCCATGGCGGGTAAGACGTTTATCTTGCAAGGTCCTCCGGGTACCGGAAAGAGCCAAACAATTACCAATCTTCTTGCTCGAGCGCTGAGTGAAGGTAAGCGAGTTCTCTTCGTCGCAGAGAAAAAGGACGCACTTGATGTTGTGAAGAAGCGACTAGATGCCGCCGGCCTAGGCGCATTTAGCCTTGATCTTCACGATAAGGGAATGAATCCGAAGGTTGTTAAAGAGCAGCTAGCAAATGTTATTGATATTGCAATCGCAGCGGACCGAATTGGATATGAAAGTGCTCGAGCAGAGTATGAAAGCTCACTCTCGCCACTCCAGAAATATCGTAATCGTCTTCACGAAGTTGGCCGACTTGGTGAATCAATCTATTCCGCACTCGATAAGAAACTTGCAGTTCATAGCGAAGTTTCTCTTCCAATCTCCGGGGAGTTCATTTCAGAGTCCACGCCAGAGATGAAGGAAATTCTTTATCAGAGCGCAAAAACAATCGCTGAGATTGGCCCCCAAACGGGTATCGCTTCAACAAATCATTGGTCACTAGCAACTCGTTCTTCCGAGTTTTCAGAGACCGAGCTCGCCGAAATCAAAAACATCGTTCGCTCTATGCGCACCGCCCTTGAGAACCTGCAACAACATCAAGGATCCCTAGCATTTATGCAAGAAGTTAAGTCAATTGACCAATTGATTCTTACTAAAGCCCTGCAATTTAGCGAGACTTCTATAGCGACTCAGGTGGATCTCACATCTTCAATGTCTGTCGAAGCTCAGAAGAATGCCAAGCAGACTCTCGGGGTTCTCAAATCAGCGATCGAATCGGCCGGTTTTGACGTCAGCCGTTTAGATTCCTTAGATGTGGATCAGTGGATCGCTAAAGCCCACGAAGCAAACACCTCCTTTGTTCTCTTTAGAGGTATGAAACAGGGGGGAATCCTCAAGAAGGTCTCTGCAATCTTGGGATCACCGATCACAACAGATAAGACAAAAATTGTTGATCACCTTGAAGCGCTCAAAGCGATAAAACTCAGAAAGGTGCATGCAGAGCGAGATCTTCAGAATCTGCCTGGTGTACGTCTGGATCCAACGCAGAATCTCTACACCCTTCCAGTTATCGAAGAGAATCTTGCGCTGATTGCTAGATTGCAAGAACTTACAGAATTCATTTCAAGGTCGCAGTTATCAGAGACTGCACTACAGAATCTGCTTAAAGATGTCGCAAATGGATCAGCAAACTCTCTTATGCAGTTGGGACGTGAGGCTGCTGCCTTGTTCGAAAAACTTCAATACACAGAGTCCTCACTCTCACGTTGGTGTGATTCAAGGAGTTTCGGAGCAAGGTTTATCGAATCAGTTCCAGCCTGGGCAATTGACGCATCAGAGCATTCATTTGCCCAACTCACGCGCTGGATCACCCTCGCCGCTGAAGCGGCAGTGTTTGAAAAACACGGTCTCACTGAGGCGATGGACTCTCTACTCTCAGGAAAAATCAATTACGTCGAAGCGCCAAATGCTTTCCTAGTTGGATATTACGAAACTCTGGGACGCACACTTGTAGTTGAACGCGGATTTAATTCCTTCGA
>JBILEX010000044.1:0-7026 GCA_044351895.1 Candidatus Planktophila sp. | reverse complement strand
ATATTTTGCTCTTTGCTAATTCATTCAAAGAGGCAACCATTGTTGCAATTATAACAATCACTCCCGAAATTCCAGTAATGACTATTAGGGATGTGTTACCAGTTGCCGAAGCAAGAACTACTGCGAGAATAATTGCAATCGAAATTATTGGCGCAGCTACAAAGTTGATGGCTAGCGAACGTACAGCGTGAGTGGTTCTATTCTGTGCTGAAATCAAGGCGCTATTGGATTCAATCTGGTTTGCAATGTTTTTGGCAATCTCTCCGTCATTGTTAAACTGACTGTTTACTGAATCACTCTCCCGCTTGGTCAAATTTGCCAAATCTGTTCGAATCTCTCCTACCCGAGTTTTTCTAGGTTTACTGGATGCTTCTTCTTCGGGTGATACAAGGCCCCAGTAGGTGGAATCACAATTTGGGCAATGACCAAAGTGCTTGGCATCTTGATCCTGATAATCTGTTTTACAATCTTGGCATCGCTTAAGGGTCATAACTTTAGGGTATCTAGATTTTTGGAATAAACAAGGTCGCTTAGATGTCAGTGAATAGGGGTCTGTTTCAGCCCAATGGCAGAGGCAGAGGAGCGCGAGCTTTGCTCGAGCCTGGATGTGGAGGCACGGAAGGAACTGAGTACCGACACATCCGCTTCAAATCCTCCGCAGGTTATGTATTAATTGTGTATGCATTTATGTATGCATTGTTAAATGAATACTTGCTTTGCAGCGAAGTAAATGTAATCATTTACGCACGAACTGGTGCCCTCGGTGGGGGTCGAACCCACACTTGGAGGATTTTAAGTCCTCTGCCTCTGCCATTGGGCTACGAGGGCCATGTACGGATGGGAAGTCTACTATCCAATTCCTGCGGCTTTTGCAGCCTGATTAATCACCTTATCGAGCATTGCTTTGGTGAGCTTTCCAGTAAATGTATTTTGTTGGCTTGGATGATACGAGCCAATAATCGTGATCTTTTTGCCGACGTCTTTAAATGTGATTTTTGCTCCATGAGCAAACTTTGTTGTTTCAATTTCATGACCAAGTTGACGAAGAGAAGAGATTGTTACCTGCCACGCAAATGAACCAAGTGCGAGATATGCGTTTGTAGTCTTGATTGCTAATGAGAATTCATGAGTCAGAAAAGGTGCGCAAGTGTGACGTTCTTCTGTGCTCGGTTTGTTATCCGGAGGCGCACATCTGACCGCACATGCAATACGGGTGTCTTTCAATTCTTGTCCATCTTTGATTGATGTACTCGTTGGAATCTTTGCAATACCGTTGCGATGAAGCGACCCATAAAGCCAATCCCCTGAACTATCTCCCGTGAAGATGCGTCCTGTTCTATTTGCGCCATGGGCACCTGGGGCAAGACCGACAACTATCAGCTTTGGTTTATCGCTGCCAAATGATGGGACGGGCTTTCCCCAATATTTATCATTTTCGTAGGATTTACGTTTAGTGACTGCAACTTCTTCGCGCCATTGAACAAGGCGTGGGCAGGCAGTGCAGGCAATGATTTCTTTATTGAGGAGTGGAAGAGTTTTTGCCGAACTACTTGGCAAGAGACCAGGCCATTCCATCGAGGATATCTGATTCGGATGCAATGAATTCAGTTGCACCTGTTGCGCGCATAATGCGTGAGAGAACGAGTGTTCCTGCAGAGATCACATCTACGCGACCTGGGTGCATGTAACCAAGTGCTGCACGTTGATCGTGCGTGCTGGCAAGAAACATCTTTGATGCTGCATGAACTTTTTCGGCAGGGATTCGTGAAAGATGGATTGCATATCGATCATAGGTAGGTAGATCAAGAGCAGCTGCAGCGACTGTTGTGGCAGTACCGGCTACGGCGATGAGGGTCTTTGCTTGAGTTATTGGAACAATCTTCGCTGCTTGTGCGATTGCATCGTCGATATCTTCAGTAGCAGATGCAACTTGTCCGCTATCAGGGAGATCGTGGGTGAAGTGACGCTCAGACATGCGGACACATCCGATGTTGACGCTCTTTGCGAATTCGACTTTATCGGTACCTAAAACAAATTCAGTAGATCCACCGCCGATATCGACTACAAGGAATGGGCCGTCAGATGGTGGTAGGTCCCTCGTTGCACCGAGGAAAGAAAGCGATGCTTCTTCTTCACCAGAGATAACTTCTGGGCGAACACCTAAACGCTCGAAAACGCCTTCGATGAAGAGATCGCGGTTAGTGGCATCACGTGTGGCACTAGTAGCGCAGAAGCGAATTTTTTCAACGCCTCGCTTTGTAATCTCTGTTGCGTACAGATCTACTGCTGCGAGTGTGCGAGCGATTGCATCAGGGTGGAATTGGCCAGTCTTATCAACGCCTTGTCCGAGGCGAACAACTTCCATGAGGCGTGTGACTTCGCGGAAAGAATCACCGTCGATATCTGCAATCAGTAGTCGAATGGAGTTGGTGCCGCAATCAATGGCTGCTACTCGCATGGTTCTGTTTTCCACCATTCTGGTAGCGCTGCAAGTGCTTCATCACCCAGTGGATTTACTCCGGGGCCTGCAGCAAGTGAATGTGCAACGAGTGAGTGCAAGCATTTCACTCGATTAGGCATTCCACCGGCAGAGATTCCTTCAACTTCTGGAACATCCATCTTGAGTGCAGCTCGTGCCGCCAAATAATCATCGTGTGCTGCCGCGTAGGAACCTGCAAGCTCGGCATCTGTTTCGAGTCGTTGATTCATCTGCGCCATAAGTCCGGTTGATTCGAGCGTTGAGATTGCCGCAGTTAAACGAGGACAGGTGGCGTAGAAAAAGGTTGGAAATGGCTCTCCGTGGCTAAGTCGTGGTGGAGTTTCAACAACTGCAGCATTTCCACATGGGCAGCGATAAGCGATGGCGTGAACATCTCGAGGAGTGCGCCCCAGCTGAGTTTCGATACATGCTAGATCTTTTGCGGTTACTTGTTTATCTGCAGGAGTTTGCATTACTTCTCGCTCGTTACCTGCGTGATCGAAGCAATCATTCGTGTATACCAAGGTGCGCCATCTTCAAGTTGATCAGCAACTTTATTCGTCGTAACTTCGTCTTCACCACTAGGTGTGCCAGTGACTATGTATTGGCGCTCACCTGGCATAACAAAGTGAAGACGTTCACGAGCTTGCGCTTTGACGTAATCAGGATCTTGCCAACGCATTAACTCAAGACGTGCTGCTTCGAGCGCTGCCCGATCACCATCAACTTGTGCACGCAGTGCGTTGATCTGGGCGCGTTGTGTGAAGTAGTGCTGAATTGGTGGAGCGAGGACTAATGCAAAGATAAAGAAGACTGCGACAAGAGAGAAGGTTCGGCTAGATCCCGGGCGACGCGAAGAAAACACTCGCTTGGATCTGAACCGAACCACGTTAACTTCTCTCTCGTATCTATCGAAGGACTAAATTATCCCTTAAAGCGTGGAAAAGCAGCGCGACCGGCATAGAGCGCGCCAGATGCGAGTTCTTCTTCAATGCGTAGGAGTTGGTTGTACTTAGCAACTCGCTCACTACGTGCAGGTGCTCCCGTCTTAATCTGACCACAGTTCGTTGCAACTGCGATATCAGCAATAGTGGTGTCTTCGGTTTCACCTGAACGGTGGCTTAGCATGCTGCGATAGTTAGCGCGGTGCGCCATCTCAACTGCATCGAGCGTTTCGGTCAGTGTTCCGATCTGGTTTACCTTCACAAGGAGTGCGTTCGCTGTATTGCCAGCAATTCCTTTTGCAAGACGTGTTGGGTTTGTTACGAAGAGGTCATCTCCGACGATCTGCACCTTTGAGCCAAGGGATGCTGTCATTGAAGTCCAGCCAGCCCAATCTTCTTCATCAAGTGGATCTTCGATAGAAACTAGAGGGTAGGCAGATACGAGCTCTGCGTAGTAGGCGATCATTTCATCGGATGTACGAAGTGAACCCTCAAACTTGTACTTTCCACCTTCGTGGAATTCTGTCGCAGCAACATCCATTGCAAGTGCAACATCTTTGCCTGGCTTAAGGCCAGCAGCTTCAATCGCTTCAAGAATCAGATCGAGTGCTGCACGGTTGCTCTCAAGGTTTGGAGCAAATCCACCTTCGTCGCCAACGCTTGTTGCAAGTCCACGCTTTTTCAATACAGCTTTGAGTGAATGGTAAATCTCAGCACCCCAGCGAAGTGATTCGCGGAATGATTCAGCACCAATTGGAGCGACCATGAACTCTTGAATATCAACATTGGTATCTGCGTGTGCGCCACCGTTGAGGATGTTCATCATAGGAACAGGAAGAACATGTGCGTTTGGACCGCCGAGGTAAGAAAAGAGTGAAAGGTCTGCTGACTCTGCTGAAGCTTTTGCAACTGCCAGTGAAACTCCGAGAATTGAATTGGCTCCGAGCTTTGACTTGTTGGCAGTTCCATCAAGATCAATCATCTCTGCATCGATCATGCGCTGATCGCGCGAATCAAAACCAACGATTGCTGATGCGATTTCGTTATTGACGAATGCAACTGCCTTTTCAACGCCCTTACCGAGATAGCGCTTGCCACCATCGCGAAGTTCAGATGCTTCAAATGCGCCGGTAGATGCTCCACTCGGAACACCAGCGCGAGCGAATGCGCCATCTTCTAGAAGGACTTCGACTTCAACCGTTGGATTTCCACGGGAGTCAAGAATTTCACGAGCGCCGATTGCTTCGATAATTGCCACAGAGATACTCCTTCAATCAAATGCGCTCTACGCTGAACGACCAAATTATTTAGGCTAATTGCCTGCGCTAATCCTACCCTGCCTCTGATTGGCGAATTTTCTCGATCATGGCGCGAGCGTGACCGCGGAGTGAACTCTCGGGATCAATTCCATGCTGATGAGCTAAAGCGATAATTGCGGCTAGCGCCTGACCGACAGTCTCTTCTGACGGTGCTGATTGCAGTTGCTGCGTCGCAGATTCAACATCGACCATCGGTAGATCCACGTGATATTTCTCTGCACGATAGATCAATTTCTCAACCAGAGGTAGCGCTGGCTGTGCCATTGCGATTCCATCAAGACTTGAAGTGCGGCCCTTCTCTTTAGCTTTTATAGCTTCCCAGTTCTCAATCACTTCTTCCATATCATCGACAACAAGGCCTTCAAAGACATGTGGGTGGCGACGAATTAACTTATCTGCGATCAACTTTGCAACATCTTCAATCGAAAATGGATCTGTCGGATGATCTTGCGCCATACGGGAATGGAAGTAAACCTGGAGCAAAACATCGCCGAGCTCTTCGCGCATTCCTTCGCGGTCACCTTCACCGAGAGCATCAATAAATTCGTAAGACTCTTCAAGAAGATACTTAACGAGTGACTCGTGTGTCTGCTCGGCATCCCAAGGGCATCCGCCAGGCGAACGCAAGCGATCCATCACTTCAACAAGTCGAAGCAATTCAGACATCTAAGAAACTCTTCTTAGGTTATTCGTTAGAAGGCGTGACTACATCGCCTGCAGCTTCGGCAGGAACTATCTGACCAGTCGTTGCATCCCAGGTTCCATAACGTGGGTTAACTTTAATCTTGAGCTCATTGACTTTAGCAACGAAGAGTTGCTGGGAGCGATTTTGTACATCAGCTTCTGCAGTGCCGGTCTGAACTAGCGCCTGGCCCAACTTTTCATTGATGATGAGTGCACGAAGAAATCCGTCTAACTCTGCCGGAACAATTGAGGCTGCTACAAGTGTTCTTGGGAGTAACTCAGCGCCTCCAGATTGCTCAACAATTTGCGCACGACGTCCTGCAATTTCAGAACTTGTGACCTGTATATCGAGTTCTTTAGCGATTTCAGAATATCCTGCTAATAAAAGCTGAAACTGCAGTTGATTACGCAGAAGAGTCTCGCCAGTATCAAGTTGCATCTGTGTGATGTCGACCTTTGCGCGCTCTGCCAAAATAACTTCAACATCTGCTTGAAGTTCTGCAGTTGTAATCTTGGTATCGCCCAATGTCAGGGCAGCATCAACGTTGGAGCACCCTGTGAGTAGAAGTCCTGTTGCAACTACAAGGGCGGTCAGAATCTTCTTCACGATTTACTCTCTTTCGACGTTAACTCTTCCAGGGCCGTGGATACCCAGGCCAGGAGAGAAGTATCCCCCATCGAAGGCGATGGATTGGACGGGCTCCAGCCGCTGGGTTTGGCGATAGTGACTAAAACGCTATTTGTTGCGCTCTTGTAGAGAGATCCTGGATATAAACGGGTGAGACGAAGCTGGCGCGATTCGGCCAAAATCAGTGGTGAGATTTTCAGGAATTTCCCAGTTGAGACAACTTCAGTAACCCCTAACGCCTTTGCTTGTGCACGAAGAGCTGCGACCTTAAGTAGTGAATGTGCTTCTTCAGGCAATGGACCAAAGCGATCAACAAGTTCTGCCTCTATTGCATCGACATCTGCTTGGGAAGCAACATCTGCAAGACGTCGATAGAGATCAAGTCTCAATCGCTCACCTGGAACATACTCTGGATCAAGGTGGGCATTAACAGGCAACTCCACTTTACATTCGCGGTTCTTCTCACCAGTTTCAATGATTCCTGCTTTGTAATCGTGCACCGCTTCGCCGACCATGCGCATGTAAAGATCAAACCCAACATCTGCAATATGTCCTGATTGTTCGCCACCAAGTAAATTGCCGGCACCGCGAATCTCTAAATCTTTGAGTGCAACGCGCATACCTGCACCGAGATCGGTATTTGTTGCAATTGTTTTCAAGCGATCAAGTGCAAGCTCAGAAAGTGGTTGATCTGCTGGGTATAAGAAATATGCGTAGGCACGTTCTCTGCCACGACCCACGCGGCCACGTAGCTGATGAAGTTGTGACAGTCCGAAGTTATCGGCGCGCTCAACGATAAGTGTGTTTGCATTTGCGATATCTAGCCCACTTTCAACAATTGTGGTACAGACGAGCACGTCGAAATCACGATTCCAGAAAGCTAAGATCACATCTTCCAGCGCACCTTCACTCATTTGTCCATGAGCAACACGTATACGTGCTTCTGGTACCAACTCTTGAATCTTCGATGCT